>NZ_JBHTIU010000088.1:0-15895 GCF_042677205.1 Paenibacillus residui | reverse complement strand
GAGAATACCCTACTTTTTTGTCGCCTGTGAAGGCTCCAAATCTTGGTACACAGAATACTTTACGCCATCCAACTGTTTCCGTTAGTCTAAAAAAACGGCCTATTTTGACGAAATAGGGTCTCCCAGGTCCGTTACATTTTCGCTGTTGGACTTATTACTAGTACAACGTCCTGTTGGACACCTTTCCCACAATGGGTCGACAGCCTCAATAAGTACAGAATTACGAGGCTGCTGCGAGAAAAGTTGCGGCCTCGTTTTGTTAACGGACAAGTAACCTCTAATCAAGTACGGTGCAAAATTAACTGGTTTGCAATCCCGCTTTTGCCGATTCAAACTCGAACGGGGGGTATTGATATGAGTAATCGAATACATATCTTGGGGGCTTCGGGTTCAGGAACATCGACTCTTGGAAGCGAACTATCTTTACTTCTACCTTATGCTATTTTGGATAGCGATGATTATTTTTGGGCTAAAAAATTTTCCAAGCAGAGGGAGCAAAAAGATAGAATCCAGTTATTGAAAGAAGACCTTTCGAAGTATAATCAATGGATTCTTTCCGGGGCAGTGTGTGGTTGGGGGGATGATATCTGGTTATTTTTCTTTTTATCCCTAAAGAAATAAGGCTTCAAAGATTAAAAGAAAGGGAATTTCAAAGATATGGCGATGCCATATTACCAGGGGGAAGTAAGTTCGAGCAATCAAGGACTTTTATAGAGTGGGCTTCGCTATATGATGAAGCTGGCTTGGAGGTTAGAAGCAAAGCTTTGCACGAGCAGTGGATGTCTGATTTATCTTGTCCGATATTGAGGATTGAGGGAGATTATTCGGTTAAAGAAAGAATCGATATTGTGTTGGATTATCTTAAATCAAATGATGGGCTCAACTAACGGAAGTTCAGTCATCCATATATAGGAGCCATCCCATAAAGGTTGATAGGTTGAACTGCTGAGGGTTGCGTGTGTGACGAATGCTTCACTGCGTAATGGATAACATAGTTGACATAGTTCCAGTTATGTGATTAAATGGAAAAAAATTAATACCAGATAAAGCAATGATGGATAACGGTTAAACACCGTAGTAAGAAAGTGGAACGAGTGCCTTCAGAGAGCCGGTGGCGGGTGGGAACCGGTGCAGTCTTCTTTCTGAAATACAATCCGGAGTTGGAAAAGTGAAAATGATTCAATCCCGGTAACTTTTCCCGGCATAATCATAATGCCGTTATGATTAAATGAGTGAAAGAAGTTAAGAAGCTTCTTTAATTAGGGTGGTACCGCGAGACAACCTCTCGTCCCTTTTCGGGATGAAGGGTTGTTTTTTTATTTTCAAAAAAGATTAGGGGGAACTCGAATGGACATTCTGAAACAGCTTTCCGGGGGCAAAAACGAGAGGTTGAAAGGCAATTGAGGTCCGCAGAGGTGCAGCTGAGAGCTCTGTGATGGAGTCGGCTGTACCGCACAGTGCAGAGCCGATAATGAACATCAAAATGCCGAAAATGAAGAAACGTTTGCGACCGTACATATCGGACAATTTGCCGAAGATCGGCATCCCCGCCATTTCTGCGATCATATAGGCAGATATAACCCACACAAATTGATGCATCCCGCCAAGATCTCCTACGATGGTTCCCATCGATGTAGCCAATATCTTATTGTCCATCGATGCCATAAGAATCGAAAGCAAAAGCCCCGCTATGATCCATCCAGTTTTATTTGTTCTTAATACCACATCTAACACCCAGGCATATATGACAGCATTATGTCAGTCATAAAGAAAAAAATTACAATTAATATAGGCTCAATCTCAAAATCAGTACTTGATTTTCTACCTGCGGAATAACTAACTGGTCATCTGCCCAGCTCCCGTCCGGTTTCAATCTCGCTAACGAATCTGGGTAACGTTATTGATTTAAAAATGATGCCGTTTCAAATATAACGAAACTCACAATCGTTATTTGGGCGAAATCCTGCTCCATAGCCTTCTTTTTTGGTCAATAGCGATATGGAGTTTCGTAAGAAAATGGAAAAGAGCCGTTTTGCCCAAATAACGTTTCCAGGTTTCGTAACAAAATGCATTTTGTTTATCCCATACTCCGCCGCACACGTTGGAGTGAAATGTTACCCCGCCACATCCTGCTTCATAAAGAGCAGGGCATGATCGGATGGCCCAGCATCAAAACCAATATGTTCAACCCAATCCTTTGCCCGTTATATAGTTATTTTGGATCCACGGATTTCTTTCAAGCACTGATTATGGTTTTGAGCCTTAATATATTTAGGTGTTCTGAAATTGAGATAACGGCAGTCATGATTAAAAGGTGATTTCACGCGAATGATGTGAAGGAACAGACTGATATAATGACAAATGTAACTATTGATGAAAAATGGAATTGGCGATAATTGAGGCAAGAAATAAGAAGGGTGTGTGAAATAGATGACGGTTGCTTCGTTACAAGGGGTTGTCGTAAGGTATGGAACCCATGTTGCGTTGGACTATATTGATCTGGATATCCAGGAAGGGGAAATTGTTGGCTTGCTAGGTCCCAACGGTGCGGGTAAAACTACACTAATTCAAACATTATCCGGCTTAAAGACTGCTGAACGGGGGACGGTGGCGCTCTTCGGACAGTCAAAGCATCCATTCTCGAATCAAAATAAGGAGAAACTTGGGTTAGTTACGCAGGAAATAACGGTGTTTGACGAACTGACAGCGAAGGAGAATTTGCAGTTTTTTGCCGGGATCTACGGTCTAAAAGGAGAAGAGAAGAAAAAACGAGTGGAAGAAGCACTGGAATTTGTCGGCTTAGGAGATAAGGGGAATAAGACACCATATAAATTTTCCGGGGGCATGAAGCGCAGGTTGAATATTGCCTGTGCGTTAACACATCGTCCCCAATTCCTCATTATGGATGAACCGACGGTTGGAATTGATCCGCAGTCAAGAAATCATATTCTCGAAGCGGTAAGGAAATTAAGAAAGGATGGCACGACTATCTTATATACAACCCACTATGTGGAGGAAGTACAGGCCATTGCTTCCAGAGTGGTTATCATGGATCAAGGCCAAATCATTAAAGAAGGTACTGTAGACGAGCTGGTTCAAACCGTGCAGCATGAAGAAAAGGTAACGATCGAAGTCACGGAGCCTGATCGTGTCTCGATGACTAGAATAGAAAATATTGCCGGAGTGAGAAAGGTTGAAGCAGCAGGAAGAAAAGTAACGGTAATATCTGCGGTTGGTTCTGGCAATTTAGATAGAATAGTATCGGTTGTGAAAGAGCAGGCGGGACTGATTGGGATCCACGCGGAGAAGCCCAATCTTGAAGATGTCTTCTTAACGCTTACAGGAAAGCAACTAAGAGATGAGGGGAAAGAATGATGAGAGTTCTTTCAACGGTCAGATTTACTGCTCTTAGAATGGTAAGAAACTATATCGTATTATTACTGCTGCTTGTGGTTCCTATTATTCTCATTACTCTTTTCTCCTTTATCCTTTCAGGAATGGTAACAGAATCGGGAGTGCCCTATATTAATGAAAATGCCATGACGTTGGTGCTTTGTTTTCAACTTTTTGGCGGTTCGATTGTCATGTATCTGGTCCACAATGATCTATTCGCGGCAAATAGGACGAGGATGTATACGTTGCCATTTAATCAATCAATGTATGCTTTTTCGATTATGATGTGCGGAGTTGTTTTCTCTGTATTCCTTGGCATTATACTGATGCTGTATACACAATTTGTCTTGGGAGTGGAATGGGGAAATTGGCCGTGGATTATCTATAACATTTGCTTGCTGGCTGTTTTATCGATCATTGTTTCCTTAATTTTTGCCTTCACCGTTAAAAATAATAAATTGGCCGAACGATTAGTTGATGCGTACGGTGTTGGACTGATCCTATTGGCCGGATTATTTTTCCCTATGCCTGACAATGCTTTCTTTGACTTCATGGGTTCTTACGGGAATCCGCTGGTCATAGCTCTCATGTCGACCGGTGAGATGAATGAATCTAATCCGAGTGAAGCATGGTTCTTAGCTAACATTTTATTAGCAGTGATATGCGTTTTGTTTATTGTGATGCTTGTTGTTGGGAGGAGGAAATTGGCGTGACGATTTTTCGCTTCGCCATCAAAAGAAGCTTTGGTAATAAGACGAATGTTGTCTTCCTTTTGCTCCTTCCCATTGTCTGTATATTTTTCCCTGAAGGAGAAGATTGGCCGCATCTTCCATATGGATACCAGTATTTTGGCATTGTCATTCTGTTTGCTGGTATTCGTCTGACATCGATTCTGCTGGAAGATCGCGCGAAAGGAGTCGTCAAGCGCTTGGCTGTCGCTCCCATTAGTTATGCACAATATTTGGGTCAAAATCTTCTAGGGTTTTCCGTCCTATTAGTCATGCAATGTGTGATCATCGTTATGGGCGGTGTCCTTGTTGGCCATGAATTGTACCAGCCGTTATGGCTGCTGGTATTATATACTTCGTTCAGTTTTACTGCTATAGCGATCGCATTGGCATGGATTTCGTTTTGCCGCAGCAAGGACACAGCATTTCTTGTATATATGTCGCTCATTTTTTTGTTTGTCGTACTGGGAGGATTGATGATTCCGTTGGATATCTTTCCTGCACTGTTAAAAAAGATTGCGCTATTATTTCCAACTTTTTGGCTCGCGGAAGGGCTGAATTGGGTTGTATTCGGAGTAAACCTCCTCGATTTTCTTCTGATTAATGCTGTATTATGGCTGTATACCCTAATCTTCTTGATTATTGGAAGCATACGGAAAATTCATTGACGTTGCTGAGGTGAAGGATGAAGACGATATTGGAGCCCATGCTGTTTGTGAAGGGATGGCGCTTTCTTCAAGCAGGCGTGCTCTTTCATTTATGGATATTAGAGGGATCTAGGGTAAGTTCTTTTATCATGATTCTCCTTTTACTCGTAATGATCAGTCTGAGATGGCGCTATCGCATGCCAGTGTGGTCCGTAGGCTTGGATGTGACGATATGTTTTTTGTACTTTCCGATTACGGATATTAGCTATTATGGATTGGTGCTGCCGATTTTTGAGTTGGCCTTTAGAGGGAAATGGTATTTTTCGTTCCTGCTTTTTGCTAGCTTATTCTTTACTCCATCTGCTTCGAGTTTTTTATTTTGGTACTATTTCCAGGGGTTCTTTTTCGGCACTTTCTCATGGATCGCATTGAAAAATCAGCAAAAATATATACTGGAAGCGGATGAGCAACGTCAGGCTCGGTACGAGCTAGAACGAATTAAGCTTGATTTATTAGAGGCAAACAAGAAAGCTTCTCATCACGCAGAATTATTGGAAAGGTATCGTATATCCAGAGAACTTCATGATCATTTGGGTCATGATTTAACCGGCGCTTCTCTTGCCTTACGAGCTTACGAGTATGTGAAGAACCCCGAAGAGGCGAATCAACTGCTGCAAGAAGTGAGAAACCGGTTAGAACGAAGCACGATCCATTTAAGGGAAACCGTTCATAATATGACCCCAACGATGTTAATCGGTGTTGATAGCTTTGAGAACATTGTGGATCAATTCCAACAGCTTAATATCGAATTTCATAAATCCGGTGATATGCTGCGAGTTCCTGCGCACATCTGGGGATGGTTAGAAGCATGCTTAAAGGAGGCTTTAACGAATGTGGCCAGACATAGCAATGCCACGAAAGTCGAAATTGATTTACAGGCAACGGATTCGATTGTGCGCTTGTTGATTGGAGATAATGGCACAGTTCAAACCAACAATTCGACAGGCAGCGGGCTAAGGGGATTGCAAATGCGAGCCCGCTCATTGGGGGGAAGCTTATCCGTTAGTCGAGACAACGGATTCTTGCTGGTTGGTGTCATCCCGTTAGACAAGGAGGGTTAGCAGGATGAGGCTTCTGATCGTAGATGATGATCCGCTGGTGTGCCGGAGTTTGCAGTTGCTGCTTGTCAAGGAAGAAGACTTTGAAGTGGTGAACACCGCAGGAAATGGACAAGCGGCGATAGAAATATGTCAACTGGAACTGCCGGATGTGATACTGATGGACATCCAAATGCCGGTGATGGATGGAATTGAATGCTTGAAGAGGATCAAGCAACAGTGGCCTTCTATCCAGATCATGATGTTGACCACGTTTCGGGATGAGCATAATATTCGAATGGCCTTGAAAGCAGGGGCGGAAGGATACTTGCTGAAATCGACATCGATTGAAAACATGGCACAGCAAATAAGAGCGTTAAAAGCCGGATCGACGATACTAGATGCCGATGTTCTAAAAGCCATCGTAGAACCGGACGGAATAAAACTTGCAGGGTTAACGGATCGTGAAAGGGACATTGTTGAATTAGTTGCTCAAGGCCTGTCGAATAAAGAAATAGCTGATCAGCTTTTTCTGAGTGCCGGTACTGTTCGAAATATGCTGTCTATCATATTAGATAAATTAGAACTTCGCGATCGGACGCAATTGGCCATTTATTATTGGCAACGATGATGTGATGCTGTATGGCTGGTTGGTTTGATCAGAATTTCCTGTCCTGATATGGGAGTCCCGCGCCGTCTTCGCAGTAGGTTTTTAGACTAAATAGGAACATTGCCCAATTATAGTTGCAGAACCGATAGAAATTTGTTACTTCCTTCCAGTTTTGGGATTCTCGATTTGAAGCAGCTCAAGGACGACGGTCATCATCTCCTCCAACGGAATCCGTTCATCGACAAAATGCTGCAGATTGTATCCGTTAAAAATCGCCATGCAAGCTGTAGACAAGGTTCTAGCATCCAAAGGGCTCTTCGCAATGCCTTCATCCTTCATGACCTGGATAAAACGAGCGAGAAATTGCCTCCACTCCTCCATTTGCGTGATGAGCCGGTCCTTAACCATGGGAAGGTCGTTGGAGTTCATGCATCCTTGGATCAAGAGCAGCGAGGCCCCTTGCTCGTACGCCTCGTTCACCAAGCGAAGCGAATAATTCAGGAAATTTTCAAGCAAATTCCGCTCCTTGTGTTCCAGGGCGGATTTAAGATCGTCAAAGTAAAAATCGATACCGTCTTTTATGATTTTAAGCAGAAACTCCTCTTTGCTGTTGAAATGAGCATAGAATCCCCCTTTGGAGTACCCGGCATGCTTTACAATTTGATCTATGCTTGTATTGGAGTAGCCTTTTCGAGAAAACAACTCCACGCCGGACTTCATTAGCTTTTGGATTGTTTGCTGCGATTGCTCCAGATTTCCCATCCAAAAATCCCCTTTTTATAATTCTGATGTCCTATTGATTATAACATATCTGCTTTAATATAATGTTCTAGTATATACCGACTAGTTGGTATCTATATTGCAAATTGCGAACAAGCAGATCGAAACGTGTTCCGGTCTCTTGCTTTGCCAAATTGGAGGGAATTTATGAGCCAGGCGCCCAATCATGGGATGAGACCACAAGCGGAGAGAAGGATATTGAAAAATAAACCCGTCATGATCATTGCCTTCCTTCTTGTGATCGGTTTGATTTTGCTGCTTTTATTCTCATCGAGCTCGGGCGGGGATAAGCAGGCATCCGAGGTGATCCGGAAGTTTGAGAATGCCATTGCCGCAGAAGATACCGAGGCGTTGAAGAAGTTGCTCTCCGTCGATGACGAGGCTATGGAAATGACGGATGAACGCTTGCGCCAATTGATTCAATACGCCAAGGAAGAGCGCGATTATTACGAAGCTACGCTTCAAATCATGATGGGTCAGCAAGCGCTGCTGGAAGAAGCGGAGTATGTCAATACCGGTTTGCTGGATAAGATGTCGCCTGACCAACTATTGAATTCCGGAGAGCTGTATTTAAAGAAAAAGAAGGGGTTTTGGTCCGATTCTTACACCATCGGTGTCCGCCCTCAGTATTAAACATCACGCTGGAAAACGATAACGGCACGATCACGGTCGACGGCAAAGAAACCCACGAAGTAAGCAAGGGCAATCATTCGGTCAAGCTTGGGCCGCTCTTTCCGGGGGAGTACCAGGTTGATTTCAAAACCAAGTTCGATTACGTCGGCAAAGAGATTACCGAAAGCGAACCGGTCAGTCTGCTCGGAATGGAATCGGAAACCGATTACTCGAAAATGGTGACCGGAGATCAGGTGAGGATTAACAGCCCATTGGGAGAGGTGCAGGCCTATGTCAATGACCAGCCGACTCCTTTTGTCCAGCGAAGCTACATGGATGATTCCTCCGGCGATTATTTCTATCCCGCATTCAGCGACGGATCGCAGAAGATTTACGGCGTTGCCAAGTTCCCTTGGGGAGAATCCAAGAGCGAACCCGTCGTGATTGATGATTTGTCCGACAATTATGATATTACGCCGCCTTTGCAGGAGCAGACGCGGAAGGAAGTGCTTGATTTTGTAACGTTGTTCTTGGAGACACGTGCAGAAGCTTACGGTTCGAAAGACATTAGCGAACTGGAGAAGTTATATCCCAACTTCGAAGGCGATTTGTTGCAGATGGTCGAGGCGGATAGGGAGGATATGTACTACCCCTGGGGGTCGGACAATACCTTGCAGTCGGTAAAGCTTCAGGAATTCCGTTTCACGGGTTCGGAAGATCCGGCCGATCATGTAGCAGTTTTTTATGATCGCGAGAAGAAGCACTTTTTTGTCCAGGTTACAGGGATTCACGCATTTTATGCTTTGACGATATCGGACGGAGACGTTGATGACATAGACAATGATGAATTGTTGAATTTAAACCTTGTCTACACCGATGGAAAGTGGACGGTATCCAAGATATTCTAGTCATAAGGAGCTGAAAAATAAGCGTCACCGATTTAACAGCGACCGCTACTTTCCAAGAAACGATCAACTGATTTTAGCTTGATATTAGCTGCCTAACAATAGAGGCAGCTTTTTTCATTCTATAATCAATAATCCAGTAGACCTAATTTTTTTAATATGTTAGGATTGCAACAAATATAGAATGAGGAATTGGCAAATATGGAAAATAACGTGAAGAAATGCCGATGATATTTGACATCCATGTGGCGGAAAAGAAGCTGAAGGTAAGCTTTGGCCTGCCAGATATGAATCCATGGCATGAGGTGGATATGGATGCGCCAGTCGGACTGCAAGAGATTGTATGCAAATATAATAATGTGAATATAGAGAATCCAGAACAATTTTGGCGAGGGATGGATTGAATAAAGGAGGGGAAATGCCTATGGAAGAATGGGTAACACACTTCCATTTTTCCGAACGTGGACGATTAAATTTATTCTAATACTGGGGAGTAGCCAGCGAAGAGAGGCCGCCTCTTGAGCAAGCTTTAGGGGCGGCCTTTTTATTTTCTCACACGTACATATTCTAAAAAGCTAGAAAATTGGCTCAGATCCCCATTTTATTAACTGCAAAAGGATATCATCACTGAAATTACCAGCTTTTAAATAGAGAATAACTATCATATAATAGTAAGTATGTTAATCTATCAATAATAGTGTTACACTATAATCAAGATTTTCATTGATCCGGAGAAGGTGTGAACTCAGTTCGTACCCTGTCTTGCTATGGGCTGAGCGGAGGAGGTTCCATCTTTTCTTCAAATACTAGCGTGTTAGGGACGGTAAAAATGAGTGACAGACAAAACGAAACAGACGTTATCTTGATTGGCGCCGGAATCATGAGTGCAACTTTGGGGACAATATTGAAAGAATTGGTTCCCGATTGGAAAATCACTGTGTTGGAAAAGCTGGCAAGCGCGGGAGAGGAAAGCTCTAACGAATTGAATAATGCGGGAACGGGGCATGCTGCTCTGTGCGAGCTTAACTACACAACGGAAATACCGGACGGATCCATAGATATTAGCAAAGCGATTAAGGTTAACGAGCAGTTTCAGGTTTCCATGCAGTTCTGGTCATATCTTGTCAACAGCAATCTGATTCGCAACCCGCAGGACTTTATCATGCCGCTGCCTCATATGAGTTTAGTTCAAGGGGAACAGAATGTAGCGTTTCTGAAAAAACGTTTCGAGGCGATGTCGAGCAACCCTCTGTTCCAAGGGATGGAATTCTCCGATGACCCGAACAAGTTGATGGAATGGATTCCGCTCATCATGCAGGACCGGACATTGAACGAACCTATAGCGGCAACAAGAATCGAATCCGGTACGGACGTCAACTTTGGCGCTTTAACGCGCATGCTGTTCGACCATTTGAAACGTAAAGACGTTGACATTAAATTCAAACATAAGGTTGGCGGCATTAAACGTACCAGCGACGGCTTGTGGGAATTGAAAGTACGGAATCTCGACAGCGGCAGCGTGGAACGCCATACGGCCAAATTCGTCTTTATCGGCGGCGGGGGAGGAAGCCTGCCCCTACTGCAAAAGTCCGGTATTCCCGAGGGAAAACATATTGGAGGTTTCCCGGTAAGCGGACTATTTATGGTGTGCACTAATCCGGAAGTTGTCGCTCAGCACCATGCCAAGGTGTACGGCAAGGCCAAGGTTGGAGCACCGCCAATGTCCGTTCCGCATCTGGACACAAGATTTATCGATAACAAGAAATCGCTGCTCTTTGGACCGTTTGCCGGTTTCTCACCCAAGTTCTTAAAAACCGGCTCGATGTTTGATTTGTTAGGTTCTGTCAAACCGAATAATGTAATAACGATGTTGGCGGCGGGCGCCAAAAACATGGCCTTGACCAAATACCTGATCCAGCAGGTTATGTTATCGAAAGAGCAGCGCATGGAAGAGCTGCGGGAGTTTATCCCGAATGCCAAGAGTGAAGATTGGGATCTGTTGGTGGCCGGCCAACGTGTGCAGGTGATCAAAGATACGGCTGCCGGCAAAGGAACGCTTCAGTTTGGTACGGAGGTGGTTAGTGCCTCTGACGGTTCGATAGCTGCATTGCTCGGCGCCTCTCCGGGTGCTTCTACCGCCGTTTCCGTCATGCTTGAGGTCATCGAAAAATGCTTCCCGCAGCATCTGAAAGAGTGGGAGCCGAAAATCAAGGAAATGATTCCTTCTTATGGCGTGTCATTATTGAAAAATCCGGGGTTGATCGATGAAATTCACACTTATACAGCACAGGCGCTCGGATTAAAGAAGGAACTCCAGCCCGCCCACTAGGAAATAAACAAATATAAATGCGTTAAGAGGCCTTCGTCCCGACTTCTGGGGATGGAGGCCTTTTTGGCTTTGTCGGCAGGCTTTGCGCTTTTCATTTTCGCTGCCAGGTCCTTTATCGTGGGGAACCGTATCATAAGTGACGGCGAAAAATAGTGAGTCTATGGTGCGTGCTTATGTTTCAATAACATTGATATATAGAAAGCCTCTTTTTCAACAATTAGCTCTGTACTGACTACACTGTAATTGATTCCTCTCATTGTTATTCCATTTACCAATTTAGTAAGATGAAGAAAGTTTCCAATTTCTGAAACGTAAATATCCGTCGTTGAGTCGTCGGGGAATATGCACATTACTCTCATGGGATTCATTCCTTTCTGACATGGAGTTACCCCGCACAAATGCGAGGATTAGTTGAATAGATATATATTTATTGCAAGTTCCTCCTGGCTTAATCCACGTAATTTTCGAAAGTGCCGAATGCCCTGCCACCCATCTCAAAAATCACTCATAGCATCCACCTAATCAAACCATAGACCAGCCAGTTGATTGCTCCAAGAGACTATAGGGATTATTTTCAATAAATATATTCTAAAGGGATTATTTCGATATAATAAGACTGTCCCCTTTTCAGCTCGATGGTTGAGTTTTTTAAATGTGCAACCCGTGAGCAGGGAAAGAAGCGAATCTACGCTCGCGGAAATAGTGGATAGGCTCCGAAGCAGAAGTGTAAGTGAGCAAAAAAGGATATTGAATGTCATAGACGCTATGCTGGATGATGTGAGAAGTAAACAGAATAAAGAATAAGCCTGGTAAAGACATGTGGCTGTATGGCGGAGCGAGTCTTATTACAACTTTTATCCGTTTAGGGCTGGTTGATGAATTTAGATTATCTGTCCACCCTGTTGTTTTGGGAGAAGGAAAACCGTTATTTATTGATTTAAACCAGAGGTTGAATTTAAAATTGGTTGATACAAGAACTTTCTCCTCTGGCGTTGTGCGGCTAATCTATCATTTGAATGGCAATTAGCAAAATAGAAAGGGATGGTTGCCATAGCCATCCAGTCAGGTGTTTCCTTATGAACATCGTCCTAGAGCTTATGGAAGAATTACGAGGTTTAAATATAACTCGTTTTGAAGAGCTGAGTAAGGGCTTTTCGACTGCGCAAAAAAATGTGCTCTATTCAAAGGATGACGCATCGCAGTATCTCTTGAAAATATACGGTATGGATAAAGCAGAGAGATGCAAAATAAAATTTGATTTGTTAAAACGGCATTTCGATAATGCCGTTTCCTGTCAAAGGCCGATCCAATTCGGGATCCATGACGAGCTCCAAGTATGCTACATAGTATTGTCGTATGTTCAAGGCGAGAGCGGGGACAAGTCCATACCCAGCAAGAGTGTGGAAGAGCAATATACTCTAGGAGTGTTAGCGGGGAAGGAATTGAAGACAATTCATCGGGTAACCCCGGCGAAGCCTTATGATTGGTATCATAAGCGAACCCAGAAGTATCGGAATAAAGTTGATGAATGTAAGAGACGTGGGCTAACCTTAGGCAGGATTTTATTGAACAGTACATTCAAGAGAACATTCATTGGTTAAAAGACAGCCCGGTTACGTTTCAACATGATGATTTTCACCCTCAGAATATGATTGTTAAATCGGATGGAACGATTGCGATTATAGATTTCGACTCCTATGATTGGGGCGACCCGTTCGAAGAATTTTTCAAGTTGCCCAAATATACAATTTATTTAAGCGTGTCCTTTGCGAAAGGCCAAGTGGATGGATATTTCGATCATAAAATACCCGAAACCTTTTGGCGGAAATATAATTTGTTCGTCGCCTTAAACCAGCATGCGAGCCAGCTTGGCGGCGTAATCTCAAATAATCTGGCTTATGTTCAAGAAAGAACCCGATCCATTATAGAAACACATGATTTCCATAATAATGGCGCACCGGACTGGTACACTCGTTGTCCCGTTTGAAGCATTCCCCTGACCTATGGAGGAGCTATTTTGAAAACGGTTTTGAGATGAAACGGGTGGGCTACGCAAGAAATTTTACATAATACTTGAAGGGGAACGAAAATATGGCATTGGTGCGATTGGCTGCATTAGACGATGTTGGTGAACTTGTTCAGATGCGTTGGGACTTCTCGGAAGAGGAGGCCAGTAGTTCGGTCGGTTTTGAGGAGTTTCACCGGATTTGCAGTGAATTTTTGGTTAAAGCATTGGAAAGCGGAGATTGGTACATTTGGATCGCGGAAGTTGAGAATAAGATAGTTTCACATATGTATCTGCAATTAATCCATAAAGTGCCGAGACCGGGCAAATCCCCAGACCCTTATTTCGGTTACGTTACCAATGTCTATACCCGTCCTGCTTTTAGAAGTCAAGGGATCGGAACCGAGATTCATACCGCCATGGAAAAATGGTCTAAAGAAAATAAAGTCGAATTTCTTATTGTATGGCCAAGCAGCAACAGTACTCAGTTCTATTCAAGAAATGGCTTTTCTCTATGCGAAGAAGCTATGGAAAAGCACTGGTAATGGATGCGATTGGATAGACAATAAGATTCGAGATATCTTTAAGCAGTGAAATAATGTTGCTGAATATATGAAATTGCTGGAGGTAATTATGAAACCAATAAGAAACTCTGCTAAAGCAATAATAATTGAACATGACAAAATTTTATTAACGAAGAATATAGATGATTTTGGTTTTTTTTACTTATTTCCCGGTGGTGGGCAAGAACACAGTGAGGAACTAAAAGATGCTGTTAAGAGGGAATGCTTGGAGGAAATTGGACAAGAGGTAATTGTTGGCGAACTGGTTTATGTACGTGAGTATATTGGCAAAAATCACGAATTTTCAGCATGGGATTCGGGATTTCATCAAGTTGAGTTCTATTTTATGTGCTCGCTTGCTTCAAATGCTCCACTATTCGGGGATGGCACTAATCCTGATCAAGATCAGGTCGGCGTTGAATGGATTGAACTTCAGCAGCTTGATGAGATTAGATTATATCCAAGAGCATTGGGTAAAAGCATTAAACGGAATGAGCTAGAACTTCGATATTTTGGTGATGTAAATTAATTTTGCCAACAATATTCTGCCCCAGAAGGAAAAATGAAAGCACTTACACGGCCTGCTCAGGGATGGATCATTTGGAAAAGGAGTTGTTTGCGTGTCGAAACTGTTTTTTGACCCGATGAAGCACCCCGAATGGATTCAGCCACAGACTGTAGAGTGGTACGCAAATTTAGCGATAGAAACCGGGGGATACAAACACCCATGGAAGTCGGAATTCGATGAGCCGAGAGCCGAGATTATTTTTGCAGACAAAATTGCGACCTATATTAATGAAGATACACGAATGCTGGACGTTGGCTGCGGCCGCGGTGACTTCACATCGTTGTTTGCCCATAAAGCTAAGGAAGTCGTAGGCATTGATGTCATAGAGGGCTATATTGCATCAGCCAACAACAAGAAGACCGGAGAATCCGTTAAATTTCTTGTTGTGGATGCAGACAAACAGCTGCCGTTTCCCGACAGTTTCTTTGATGTTGTTTATACGAAAAAAGGACCATGGCTATTTCACGAGGGAAGCCAGGAGGGCCGTAGGGTTATCAAGTCTGGGGGCATAGTGCTGGGATTATATCATTGTGGGACAGATGGGGGACTTAGAAACCTCTTCCCCGGACTGTACAATCCTTTCCCGGAAAATTACCTAGATGAAGTTAAAGTGAAGTTCGAACGCCAGCTTTCCGAAAGCGGTCTAGAGGAAGCCGAATTAGTGATCTTTGAAGAGGTGGAATACCTTTCGAGGCCCGAGGATGTACTGCACAAAAAGTGTTTTGGTCAGAGTGAAGCATTGAAGAAAATGGTCTGGCGGGAATGCCTAAACGATGTGGAGGAAATATTCCGCCAGAATGCTACGCCAAGAGGTTTAAAAGTCGTCAACTATCATGCTTTGATGGTTGGGAGAGCGAAATAACGGAGGTATTTCTTACATGGGTTCAAATTCAAGTGTAGTCGTCGTGCCCTATGACCCCGATTGGGTTCAGTTATTTGAAAAGTTACGGGAGTTTGTTCTCCCGGTTGTGAGCGACCTCATCGTCACGATAGAACATGTCGGGAGTACATCTGTTCCGGGATTAGCAGCGAAACCGATTGTCGATATGGATGTGATCGTGCCTTCTCAAGCGGATGTGCATATAGCCATTCAAAGGCTTTCAACTCTTGGTTACGTTCATGAAGGCGATTTGGGGATCGCCGGGCGGGAGGCTTTCATCCCTCCTGATCACTTGCCCCGGCATCATTTGTATGTATGCACTCAAGAAAACGACGAATATAAACGTCATATCCTCTTTCGCGATTATTTGAGGACCCATCCTGACGATTCCGAAAAGTACGGTGAGCTAAAGCTGGAGCTTGCCCAACGATTCCATAATGACCGTAAGGCATATACAAATGCCAAGAGCGAATTTGTGGAACAGATTTTGCAAAGAGCCGGATGGAATAGCTAAAGACTTCAAGGCTGCCGATTACGTCGAGGGCCTTGTATGCATGATATGAAAGCCGGATAATATCGTAGCCATTGGCGTGGTCCATCTGCCATTGAATTGGATTTAATTCTGATGTTCAGTGAGTCCTTGGCAGGTTGATCGAGTGTATGAAAACTGATGAGTATTATTGAATATTATAAAATATTACTTAATATTACTAACTCAACTTTCGCAGCTTAGATTGGCAAACAAACCCTTGATATAACTGGGTAAGGTGCTCATCCA
>NZ_JBHTIU010000087.1:0-55770 GCF_042677205.1 Paenibacillus residui | reverse complement strand
GAAACGACTGATATTGACGCCGATTCGCTCGCTTCTTAATGCTGTAGAACTTTTGACTGTCCAGTATATATTCCTTAGCTTTTTTAGATTGTTATTTATAATTTCTACATTTTCTGATAATTCCCTCCCCAAATATTCCAATTTTCCTAGGTCAAAGTATCTATCATAATTATATGGTTTAGTGCTAGAGAAATATTTAGAATTCCTGCGGGAGAAATAAATGTACTCGCTCCCGTCAAGTTAACGTAATCGCGTACTTTCCGCTTAATGCGATGTCCGCGACAATGCCCTGCATCGTCTTCGGGTCGACCCGTGAAAGGTTACCGTTGTCCGGACGATCGTTCGGGAATCAAACAAAGAAGTATGCTCGTTCTTTGAATATATCGCCGGGGGAAGCACTTTCTTTCAGCGAAATTACCTGTAGCTATATTGGCTACATTAATTCAGCCAAAAGCAAAAAAAATCTCATGGCTACAAAATGGGTTCAATTTAAGGGTAATGAAAAGCCCAGCCCTCACGCGGACTAGGTTTTCATGATAGAGGCGGGGATCTAATTTCAACCACCGATTGCCTTGTTTAAGACATTCCTGAGCAAGACATTACATTTATCCACCAGACTATTTATTAAAACCTGAATTCATATTTCTTGAACCCAGATTTGAAATAGTATGGGATCCCGCCCAAATATTGATAATGGTTCTTCTGAAACGAGGGACTGCTAAAATTTTTGGAAAATATGAAATAATTAACGGAAGTCCAAACTTGAGCAATGATGGGCATCCACCTGCCAGCGTATGGAGTTGTTCCAACAACTTGGAATTGCCAAATGGATCGATTGCTTTAGCGAAATTTGGCTTATGATATTTTTCCATGACTAATTATTCATCATAGAAATCTCAATGTCTCTGTACTGTGAAGGGTTAAACCCAAACATACTTCCATGAACTGTTTATCCCAAGTAACGTTTGATTCGCAACCAATCAAACTTTTGCTGTTCAAAAGGTCTGTTTCTCTGTCCTAAACTACCGCAATGTAAGACTGGAAACACAGCTTTGTTCTCGCCGATGATTACAGAAGACTCCTGTTCAACTAGTTCCCTGAAGTTTGCGCCTCTGAACCCATATTCACGTAACAATGACTTGGTAGCTTCTTCCCCCTAATGTGACAACAATTTGGTTGAATGATATCAATGAGAGGCTTTAAAAATAAGGTAACACAATTTCGAAACCATGATCCTTTCACTTTGCCGGCTAAACCACCTTCTGTTTTCAGACATAAAATAGCATCCGTAAAAAATAAATCGCCGTGTTTGTTTTTGGAAGTACTTTCGTTAATGTCCACGCCAGCAACATTAAAAGTTTAACTAGCGAACGATTAGTGACGCTGTTGTCCACATCGCATCCCCCCTGTTTTTCAAGGGTTTTAAAATCACCCCAATCCTGACCGACAACCATCACTTTTGCATCCAGACTGCCTTGCCAATCCGTCCAGTGTCCGATTTCATCTGTATCCAACTGTCCGTTCAGGGCTTTGCTTGGATTTTGAAGTTTGCATTGCAAAGGATCACACAATATGCAATCCTTCCGCCGATTCACAAGAGTCTTGTAGGCAATTTGTTTGTTTTCCTTAGTCACAATTATGGCTCCTCATTATTGAGATACAGTAGATAGCGAGCTTTAATACGATTTGGATCCTCATTAATCTCTGTTTATCAGTTATGTGCTAAAACCCGCAGTTTTTATACAATTCCTGATTAAATTGGTTTCTAAACCTAATTATACCATTTTATCTGGACAACTTTTGCTCATGTTTGTAAATTAAATGGATTTCAAATCCAATTGATATATCTCCTTTCAAATTCTCAAAATTATATCTCATATCCCTCACCTTATTTCGTTCAATTTGATGTATCTCCATTCCAATATCAATAATAATAGTAATGCGGCGGTACATACGGATCTCCTCAGCGATAATTCGGATATTTGGTAATGTGCATAAAAAATGACCTCATACAAGTCTGTCAAGAATTTTGAGTAAGCTCTCAAACCGATCTATTAAACTGCTGTGCTGCGGCTTGACATGGCACCTCTGACGTTCCAGCACTTTCAAGTCTTTACCGTTTCAAAATTTATATATGTTCACATTTTTTTAAAAAGCGAAAACCCGCTCTGTAAGCGGGTTTTCAGTACATAGGGAGAGTATCTAACATTTATATTGAAACTACCTCCTTGCGGAATTATTTGTGAGTGTTCAGAAGGATCCAGCAGTACAGCGCATACCATAGACGGAAACATCCCCGCCCAGCCACGCGGCTAAGCGAGGATTGTAATTATTATTTCGTCGCGAACCAAACTCCACCAGTGCCGTCATAATCTCTTGCATAGGCAATAGTAGGATTGGCATCGTCTTTTTTCACGGTAAATACTGCCCAGCCAGTATGAGAGGCACCAGCGTAAAGGTTGGAATCTATTTCATCCTCTAAGACTACGCCCAGTGTAATGTCGTAGTCTTTCCCATCGCTGGAAACGAGCGTAAAATCAACGGAGGATATGTCTGCTTTTGCGCCTTCTTTGTCAATTGAATCGATGCTGATAGTAATTTTAGCAAGCAGATACTCATATCCGTCCTTAGCCTCTTGGTTGAATCTGTTAGCTTGGGATATGATCTTCCAAGCCTCTTCTCCTCTAATCACTTCATCCACGGAAACAGATCCGAAGTACTTTTCAACGATCCATTCCTTCTCGAAATTCACCTTGGTGCCAATGGCCGCTGGATGACTTCTGGATGTTTTCTTTGACGGCGATTCTTGCTTAGGAGCTACTTTCTCAGGTTCTTGTATAGCAGCAGCCTCCTCTCCACCAAGTACAACCTTGTTAGCATCGGCGTCATACGCTACAGATAAACCCATAGCATTACCGATAGACCTCACCGGTAGGTAAGTGTTGCCGTCATAAGTTATTGGGTACAATACCCCTCCCTGCTCGTCCTTTAGATCGATGCTTTTGCCGTTAAGCTCAACCTGTATATCTTTGTTGAGTAGAGCCTTTACCTCCTCCAGGTTGGCTCCGGCATAAGCACCTACGGACATAGCCAATGCCAGAGCGCCGGTGATGATTCCGGTAGACAAGAATTTCTTTCTCAAATTAAACCCTCCCACAATTGGTAATATATTCCTACCCATTGTATCACAATACCGGTTTTTGTTAAGGGCTTCATATCGCAATTCTATTCCGTTGCCCCCAGCAGAAACTATCCTATACAACCAATCCAACTCTGATGCATTCAGTTTTCCGTATAAGCCTTTTCCATAATCGCCAAGCCACCCCATGACCCTGGGCTTAGGTTTTTGTCACACAATGTCGCGATTAATCATAATATTTGATAACTATTTACATTCACATTTTGAACAGAAAGTTATTTGCACCCGGATGAATATGAAATAGTAAGACAGGACTTGTGAGGAGGAGTTACTTTTGGCTAAAAAGAAGCTGGTTATTATGGGAATTGATCATGGGAACGGATACTTTAAGGGGTACAGCAACAAGGTGAAACAATTAGTACTCCCAAGTGGATTCCTTACCAAAGAAAATTCATTAAGAGAAGATTCCACAGGAGAAGGCGAGCCGGTACACTACAATGAATTTGAGTCCATCGATTTTCCAGGGGAACGATACGTGTGGGGCAATGAGGTTAATACAGCAAAAGGCAAGTTCCTTTCCACCTATACAACGGAAGACAGGTACACTCAAAAATATTATAAGTTGCTCAGTCAATTCGGCTTAGCCAGCCTAATCAAGGAAGAAGAAGGGTCCTTCGATGTTATGCTTATAACCGGTTGTCCGTCAAGGCAAAAAGGGACCATTCGCGAACAAGAGCTGATTGAATTATTCAAGGGCAGACACGTTGTATTAATGAATGACAAAGAAAAAACCATTGAAGTAAAGGAATGCAAAGTTTTGCCTCAGCCCCTTGGTAGTATCCTGGATTTATATATTGATGAAGCAGGAAATGTCATCCGTCATGACATCGGAACTTCTTATATCGGCATCGTAGACATTGGTTTGGGTACGACTGATTGCGATGGCATTGATTCATTAAAAGCGGTACCTGACGACCGCCATACCATTCAGGTAGGGGTTCATGAAATATATCAACGTCTGGCAGATTATATAAATACCGTAAATCCCGATGCTTACGCGACACCTAAAACGGTGGAGGTCCAATTTGAAAACGATGTTTATAGAGCTTCCAAACGTCTTGTGATACCGATCAAAGAGGTCAAGGAAAGAATCATCCGTGAAACAGCGGAGTACCTCATCAATGAACTGCAAATACGTTGGCAAAACAGAAGCAAGTTTGACATGGTTTTTTTAACGGGTGGGGGAGCGCAATTAATGGAGCCCTGGTTTAAGGAATTTGTTACAGATATTCATGTATTGCCGGATCACCAAATTTCAAATGCCAGAGGTTTCTTTAAATTCGGACTCTTGCTTGCAAAAGAATACGAGGTTGAGGAAATTCCGGAAACCAACCTTCTTCAAACAACCTAGGGGTGAACCATGTGAAAAAAGTCCAATCCATTAGTTTTCAGATAGACGTAACCGCCCTTCAGAAGAATAGGCTGTTAACACTTTACAAACGACTCCTAAAGAATCGTGCCCTTACACGATTCTGTCGGGAGGCTTTCATTGAGAAAGCCGATCGTTATCTGAACGGGTTGGATCAATCGTATGCACAGCTTAATAAATGCATCAAAGCAAAAGGCATTGAATACGTTTTGGAGGCAATCCAAGAGAAGGAGGCCGGTGTACCCAAAACCGATGTATCCAGTACCGATGTATCCAGCACCGGTGTATCCCGCACAGATGAAAGCGTGATCCAGAAAGTCGCCGAAGAAATTAAACTAGCCATTATAAACGAATTGCAAAAAGAGTCCTCTCCTTCTACCCAACCCATAAATTCTACGAGAGCACAAAATCCAGCTAATAGTAAATTGCACGCTGCATCCCACAAAAAAACAATCACAGCGACGAAAGGAAACAAGGACGTTTTCCAAGATAAGCCTGACCTCGAAAAGTTAAAAGCTTTACTGTCATAAACCCCAAACACGAAAACAGGGGCAGTCCGCTTGCCGGCACAAGCCCCTTTCTTGTTTGATCATTTTATGCCTAACGCTCGGTTGTGGATTTAGCATTAGCTGAAGCCCACAACCTTTTTGTTTTCTCTCCGAATAAACTCGAAACGAAACGTAGGTGTTCCTAGAAAAAATTGGATATCCCCCGCTTGGCCGTGTGGCTGGGTGGGGTCATCTTTTTTATGCGTCTGCGCCAGCCTCCGGCCACTATCTGACTCTTGACAAAAAAAGTTTGAGGCTTTAACCACAGTTTCCCGTACCATTCGACCTCCGCATTACGAATGTCTGCTCCAAACACCTGAATTTAAGTATTTATCCAAAACACTTGACTATGACGTTAGGTCATAGTGCATTATTCTCACTATAAACTACAAGGAGTTAGAGATATGAATATTAAATCATTGCGTTCAGACCGAATTTAACAAAAAGTTTCCCAAGCTTCGCCCGAGGAAAAGCTTGAATTGTTAAGAAACGAAATGATGGCCCCCTTTATGAAACAATGGCAAATTCAACAAATCCCTTTTAGAGCTGAAGAGGCGAATGGATTTGACGTTATAACGTTTAATAGTATGATGCATCGATCCCCTGACCAGATAACCCAGCAGATTTCACCTGAGATAGAGTTGATTTCATCAGATTCTTTTTGGTTAGAGTGTGAGAACGCTGTAAGGAAGGGTCTCAATTTATTTATAGAACATGGAATAAGTCTCCCCGTATCGGAATATTTGTTCACAATTCTACTAGGGAATCCGGAAAGTCGTGCCTTAACCATAAACGAAGGATATAGCGGCTTTGGGGGCATTCCCGGGTTTATCTGGGGTACAATCCTGCCAAATGAGTACACGATTCCTCGAATGAAGGCTGCGCTGGCGCACGAATGCAACCATAATGTTCGATACCAATTTATTCAGTGGGATCACACCGTTAATTTGGGCGAGCTCATTGTAAGTGAAGGATTAGCTGAAAACTATGCTGCGTTCATGTTTGGAGAAGAATTGCTCGGCCCCTGGGTAACGAAAACAAACGCAGAAACACTTAACAGGCACATAAAGCCCGTGCTTAGAGAGAAATTGCAATTAACCGGTTTTGAGAAATTTGCACCGTATCTTTACGGTGACGAGATCGCAAAGCTTCAAAACTTTGAACCGGTCAATATGCCATATAGCGCTGGCTATGCTTGCGGATATTATTTAATCCAATATTATTTAAGAAAAACAGGAAGAACGATCTTTGAAGCCACAATTACACCTGCTGCTCAAATACTGGACGAAGTGAAAGGATTTTGGGATGAAGAAACCATTATTAGCGGTTAAAGATATTGTTCAGATTACAGGCATTACAGCTCGGACCCTGCATTATTACGATAGAATCGATTTATTTAAACCGACACATCTGACGGAAAAGGGGTATCGCCTATATGATCGAAGCAGTTTGGAAAAACTTCAAACCATTTTGTTCTTAAAGGAAATGGATTTTTCCTTGAAGGAAATTGCGGATATTATAAAGCTGACCAAACAAGAACAGAAACAAATATTAAAGAATCAGAGACAAACCTTATTATCCAGAAAACAAAGACTAGAAACAATCATGGTTGCTCTTGATGAATACGTTTCGGGGAATGATATTAGTAATTTGCAGCTCTTCAACAATTCTTCCGTTTTGCCATTGAAAGAGCAGTATGCAAATGAGGCAAGATTCATTTATGGCGAAACAGAGGCGTATAAAGTGTATAACGAAACGATGGGAAAATTATCACCAGATGAAAAAGAGAAACGATTTTCATCCATGGAGGAAATATTTATACAAATTGCGTCTTGTATCCATCAGGATCCTTCCTCGGATGAAGTGCAGCGATTAATCGAGGAGTGGAAAAAAAGTCTAATGCAATTCACTACATGTGATTCAGAGTTATTGGCTTGTATTGCCCATACCTACAAATTCGATGCACGATTCAAAAACTACTTTAATCAATATAGCAATGAAGATTTAGCAGATTTTCTATACAATGCAATTATGCATAATATCAATGGGTTGAACGTCTCTCAATTGTCCTAAAAATCGAATGGCAAATAATGGTTTAATTGAAATCCAGCGTAGCTAAAAATATTGTAGTCTTTAATACCAGGATCCTCATCACGTTTTTCTGTAATGCTATTGGCTATAACATTTTCCACCTCTTCTTCAAATGATAAATAACAGAAATAGATCGTCAAGGCGTATAATACTTTAAATCGTTCAAGTTAGTTTGCATTAAGGCCAAAAGCCCGTGAACCTAATTTTTGCTTATATATTTGCTCTTGAGAGACAACTATTGATTTTGGCATTGATCTAGGCAATGTACATAATATTGAAAACTGGAAACTGTTGTATCTTTCCGGATCTCTCTCTAGTAACTCTTTCAGCAAAGCATTGTGTCCGTGAGGAATATCCGCATAATTACGCCAACGTCCCAATATACCTTCTTCACCGCTAGCCGAGCCAATATATTGTCTACCATCTACTGAATCCAAAATTAGATAGACACCGCTTACGGAAGAAAGCATAAGATGCCATTGTCGGTTTGCATCAGGGTTTTTAATGATTTTTCTTAATTGTTGGTATGACAAAATTATTTGATCAAAACCGGGAAAGGCATTCACATATCCTTCTGGATAAATCTCAACTACTTTTTTTGATTCTCCTTTGCCCAACCATTGATCCCATTTTAAAGTAGATTTTCCCCAGTCGATAATCAGTCGGTTTTCCAAATCTTTAAGCAAATCGATTTTTTTAAGTTGGTATTTGTATCCATACTCATGGTTGTTAAATATATCTTGATACGGAAAGCCAGACGGAAGAGAAATTGCAGCCCTTTCAAGGTATTCTCCAGATCCTATCTTTTCATAAGCTCCAATATATTTAGCCTTGGTGCCTCCTGCACCTATAAAAGCCAAGATGTAATTGCAATCCTTGAATACATCCTTGCTTTGATTGCTTTGATAAAAACAAATAAATCCGCGGTCATGGAGAGTTTCCATACTATAAACTTTATGTTGGTGACGAACAAGTTTTATTGGGTGACTGGTATCAAGATTCCTCATTTGAATAAGTTCACGTAAATTCATTTCATTTCACCTCGGTCACATTTGCTTGCTTTTTACTCTTTCCTTGTAGGAAATCAGAATCCATGCTCCTTAATGGGCGTTTACTCACGTGGACTCCACTTTTCTGCTTTAATATGAAAAAATGGTTCTGACTTCATCTCCTAACAATTATACATCTTCAAGTCAACATAAACCGTACATATAAACCGTACATATGATATGACTGTCTAGTTCAATCACTTAATAATATTTCTCATTCGCCCCCCATAGCATGTGTCACAGGCTGATAGGGATTCCAAATAAGTATGTGGATGTCGCCGTAACCATCCGAACGTTCTGTTTCCATCATTCTCCTCATTCCTTTTCAAATACTTTTGGTTCCCATTTCAAATATACACAGGCATTCCTTATAATTCTAAGACAGTCGCTGTTTACACTACAGAAGCTCTTTGGGATAGCTTCGGAAATCGCATAGAACATGTACTCAGTTTCGAAGAAGCATGTGGCCGGACTCGATTGGGCAGTGAGCAAAAGCCGATTCAAACCGAGGGCTATTTAGAGATTCCCGGATAAGGCGAATCTTTTAAAAAGCAAAAACCGCTTACCCGATTGGATACACCGGGAACCGGCATGCTGGGACCGCTATGGATAAAAAGCCGCACCGGAACAGCCTAGTTTCTCAGTCTGTGTGAGGAGACTCTTCACTACACCTACTATGGTGAAGGTATCAATGGCACTTATCTCCTGACTCGAAGCTATAAAGAAAAGACACCCTTTCGAGTGTCTCCATTACTGAATTCTTGAGCTGTACATTGCTTTTACAATGCGGTAACAAAGCATGAAAAGCCTCGGCGCGGAATGTGCCTTTTCTTTGAGATATAAGAACGCTGAACGATTGCCGCGTTTCGAATTGCATTCGCTGCATGAAGCAATCAAATTCCGAGGAAGATCAGAACCTCCTTTGCTTGAAGGGACGATATGATCTACCGTCGTCGCAGGACAACCGCACCATAAACAAGTATAATGATCTCTTGTTAATGCAGCTTTTCGATAAGCCTGGAATCGAAATGGGTTGTAAAGCAATTTAATGGTCTGCTCGTCGATCCAGACAGCACGGGCTCGGTTGACTTCCCGCCAAGCCCGGTGAGGCAAACATGGAGTTAGCTCTTGCCCATCCACATTAAGAACTGTTATCATCATCTATCACTCCTTCGAAATATGCTTGGAAAATGCAAAAAACCGACCACACGGTCTGGTTTTCCTAGGAGGCATGGGGAGTATCCAACATCCTTATTGAACCTGCTCTCGAAGCTGATCCTGTCGACGACAACCTTATCGGTAATGTTAGATGCCGTGTTTGTCCGCTTGATGCCTTAACCCCGAAGCTCACCCAACCGCTGCCTGCGCGCGGTTGACCCGCGGGGTTCTGCCTCCCCCTCCATAGCACAACAAAAAAACACCCTCTTCGGGGTGTCTTTTGTTGTGCTATGGAGGCGAGGGGAGTTGAACCCCTGTCCGAAGATAACGCCACACAGGCTTCTACGGGTGTAGTTGCAGATTTGATGTCACCCTAGGAGGCCCCCTGCAACTGGGTTCTCTTAAGGTCAGCCTGATTGTCTTCTTCCGTTAGCCCCAGGCGGAGACTAAGCGGCGTATCCCACTATAGTTGAGCCCCTGGCCCGGCACATGGGCGATGCAGAGTAGGAGCGTAGCGACTGCTTATTAGGCAGCCAGAGCTACAGGTTGATTGTTAGTTTTGCCGTTTAAATTTGGCTTACGCGTTTTATAGTGGACGCGAGCCCCACTACCCGCTACCCATGCTCGAACTACCCCCGTCGAATCCATAAACGCCCCCGTAATAAGGCCGATAGGATCGATGGTCAACGTTCGGAATGACTACTCCCGGAACGTCTGCATCATCGAGATCATGAGCCTAAAATAAGCCGTTCCAAGAACGGACTGATACCTCTAGTATACCATAAACCACCCTCATCTGCATGGGCGTTTCATGGAAAGCAAGGAGATCTCTGGCTTTGCTAAACCATTAGAGAACTCCGGCGAGACAGCATATCTATCAAGCATTATCATAAGTGCTGATTGACACCACACGCATCCAGTAAACGGGAATATGAGAGATAAGGTCTTAACGGGACAACCTTCCACAAACCCACGTGATAACAGCGGTCCCAACACAACAACAAATTGCCTGGGAGCTACTTAACGTGCAACCTTCTGCTTCTCCCGCAGCGCTCGTTGGATGTCGCGGTTGGCGTCGCGTTTAGCAGCGGATTGGCGCTTGTCGTACTGCTTCTTCCCTTTGCCCAGTCCGATCAGCAGCTTGGCATAGCCGTTGCGCACGTAAACCTTCAAGGGAACCAGCGTATAGCCTTCCTGCTTAACCGCACCGATCAGCTTGTTGATCTCGGCTCGCTTAAGAAGCAGCTTGCGGGCCCTTGTAGGATCGGTCGGATTGAACCGATTTCCCTGTTCGAAAGGGCTTATATGCATATTGTGCACAAATGCTTCTCCATTACGAATCGTAGCGAAGCTGTCACTGATGTTGGCTCTGCCCCCGCGCAGAGATTTGATCTCTGTGCCGGTAAGCACCAGGCCGCATTCGTAAGTTTCCTCGATAAAGTAATCATGGGAAGCCTTCTTGTTCTGGGCGAGCGTCTTGCTCTCGCTATTCTTGCCCATAACAATCACTCCTTCATCTAACTAGGAGCTAATTGTACCAACTCCCGGGGCATAAATCAAGGGATCTCCCCGGGAGTTTTTCGTTATATCCGATCTTTCACTTCTTCCGCCGCCGCTTCTTCACGCCGGCGTAGAACGGCGCCGCCGCCTTGCGCTTCCGCCTCTTCGCGGCCCCTTCATCCCCGCCCTCCCGGCCGGGGACGAAGACGCCTGCGGCGCGGCTCTTGCGCGCGGCTCCCGCGCGGCCCGCTGCGGCGGCACCTTGGTCCCCCTCCCCCGGAGCGGGGACCAAGGCTTCGCCGGCCGCTTGGCGCTTGGCGCTTCGGCGGCCTGCGCCTTCCGCTCCCTTCTTGGAGCGGGCGGCGGACGAGCCGCCGTTCCGGCCGCGCTTGGCGGCGCCGATCAGCTCGCGGGCCTCTCCCTTCGAGCTGCGGGCTATCGCTTCGACGAGCTCGAAGTCGATCGTATGCTCGTCGAGATTGACGCGAGCTACCCTCACCTTCACCTCATCCCCGATGCGGTAAATTCTCGAGGTCCGCTCTCCGATCAACAGATGCTGCATCTCGTGATAGTGATAATAATCATCAGCGAGATCGCTCAGGCGGATCAGCCCCTCCACCGTATTCTCCAGCTCGACGAACATTCCGAAGTTGGTGACGCTGCTGATGATGCCGGTGAACTCTTCTCCGACTTTATCGAGCATATACTCGGCCTTCTTCAGCGCATCGGTTTCCCGCTCCGCCTCGACCGCTAATCTCTCCCGTTCCGAAGACTGACGAGCGATGTCCTCCATGCGGGAGGCCAAATATTCCGTCCGCTTCTCCGACAAATTCCCCTGCTCCAGCACCTCGCGAATGATGCGGTGGATAATCAGGTCCGGATAACGGCGGATCGGAGAAGTAAAGTGGGAATAGAACTCCGCCGACAAGCCGAAGTGCCCCAGGCTCTCGGCGTCATACCGGGCCTGCTTCATCGACCGGAGCAGCACGGTGCTGATGACCGTCTCCTCTTTCTTTCCCTTGATTTCCTCCAGCAGAGTTTGCAGCGCCCGGGGATGAACCGTATTCCCCTTACCCTTGACTGTATATCCGAAATTTGTAACAAAGCCCATAAAATGCATCAATTTTTCCGAATCCGGGTCTTCGTGAATCCGGTACAGAAACGGCACCTTCAACCAATGAAAATGCTCCGACACCGTCTCATTCGCTTTCAGCATGAACTCCTCGATGATTTGCTCGGCAATCGTCCGCTCCCTTTTGACAATATCCAGAGGCTTGCCGTTCTCATCGACAATGATCTTCGATTCCTGAAAGTCGAAATCGATGGCTCCCCGCTGCATGCGGTAAGCTCTCAGCTTGAGCGCCAGCTCTTCCATCAGCTTGAAATCGTCGACCAGATCTTTGTACCGCTCCAGCAGCTCGGGCTCTTCACCGGTCAAAATTTTGCGCACATTGTTATAAGTCATTCTCTCCGTAGTCCGGATGACACTGGTAAAGATGTCATGGTTAACGACTTTCCCCTTGGTGTCGATTTCCATCTCGCAGGACATCGTCAGACGGTCCACCTTCGGGTTCAAGCTGCAGATTCCATTGGACAGCCTGTGCGGCAGCATCGGGATGACCCGGTCCACCAGATACACGCTGCAGCCCCGATTGTAAGCTTCCCGGTCGAGAGCGGAATTTTCCTTCACATAATAGCTGACATCGGCGATATGCACGCCCAACAAATAATTTCCGTTAGGAAGCCGTTCCACATTGACCGCATCGTCCAGATCCTTCGCATCTTCGCCGTCGATCGTCACGATCCGCTTGTTCCTCAGGTCCCGCCGTCCGCGCAGCTCCTCTTCGCTGATCGTATCGGGCACCGCCTGGGCTTCCGCCATCACTTCGCCGCTGAACTGCTCCGGAAGCTGGAATTTGCGAATAATCGATAAAATGTCCACACCGGGGTCATTCTTATGTCCGAGAATTTCAATGACTTCCCCTTGGGCAGCCGCCCTTCCTTCCGGGTAGCTGATAATTCGGGCTACCACCTTCTGGCCGTGGACCGCGCCCATATATCCTTCCTTCGCCACGAAAATATCCCGGGAAATCCGCTTGTCATCCGGAATGACAAAAGCAAAGCTGTCGTGATCCTCGAAAACTCCGACCACCTGGGTGGTAGCCCGGTGAACGATTTTGATCACTTCGCCCTCGAGCCTTCCTCCCGCCGGGCCCTTCACGGAAATTCGGACGAGAACGGTATCTCCATTCATGGCTCCGCCCATGTCGTTGGCATGAATGTATACATCGGCCAGATCTTTGTCTTCCGGAATCAGGAAGCCGAATCCTTTGGGATGCGCCTGCAGCCGGCCCTTGATCAAATTCAGGCGATCCGGCAGGGCGTACCGCTCGTTGCGGGTCCGGTATACCGTCCCTTCCTCCTCCATCCGGTTTAACATTTTCAGAAATTGTTTATAATCTTGCGAATCGCTAATTTCAAAATGCTGCTCCAATTCGCGATAAGTCATCGGACGATAGTCCGGATCATTCAGCAGCTTCAGTATTTCTTCTTCCGTTATCATTAGCATCTCCTTTAGTCATTTATAAAGTCCCGGTTTATGGCTTCCTACTTCAAAGTATTTACCCAAAGAACAGGGACTAATCCCCCTTACGTACATGAAATCCGTTAAAGGGTGAAAAAAACTTCTGTGTGAGTCAATTAGTGGCGAGCGAAGCATTCAGATACGTTGGCCATACCGTAAACTCGTCCACAAGCGCCCTTTCATCCTCCGCTAATGGAATGTCCATCTTATCGCCAACATATTAGCGTTTTATAATATTCCCTGAAGGGAATTTCCGTTCACACCGGGTTATGTATTCGGATCAAAGCCTCAGAAATACAAAAACAGCAGGAAAACTCCTGCTGCATTCGAATTCGCTCTTTATTTTACGAAATAACCGATCAACAAAGCAACAATGATAAAGCCCGCAGCCAAAACAGCCGTCAACCGGGACAAGAGAAGATCCAGCCCGCGAGCTTTCTGCTTACCGAACAGATGTTCCGCACCCCCGGAGATGGCACCTGACAAGCCTGCGCTTTTCCCTTTTTGAAGGAGCACAACGGCAATCAAGCCTAGCGAAAAGATAATCAAGATGATTTTCAATGCAACAACCATAATTCCACCTCCTAAGACAAGTTCCAGTGCAGCATCGTCCGTCAGCGTTGATTTGTTTCTCCATGAGAAATAAAGCCGAAACCGACACAGCAAACTTATTTTAACATACGCCGGCCCAAAATACAATTAATGTTTGTCCTAATCCCAAAACATTCCATGTCATTAATGGTAAACCATTCTAACCTTTGAAGGCCTTAAGCATTCATGGTTTTGCTTGAAGAAGTCGGCGGCATTTGCAGGCATTCTCCCCTAGAACAACTGGCTCTCGTTAGATGCTGTAACCGGTTTGGGTGCATTCTTGGGCCGGATGAAGGTCATCAGAGCTTTGACTGCGCACCATAAGGAGAATACGGTGAAAAATCCTGCCCACACGATCGCCGGAAGCGGCGTATGTTGGCTCAGCAGAGTGGCATCTCCCGCACTCATCGAATCCTCCCAGGCGTACAGAATCAAGGAGAACGAGCCGAATACAGAATCCTCCAGCATCAGGAAGGAAATGAGCAAATAATAGAAGCGGCCAAGCTTCCGGCCCCCCACCAGCAGGACGACGACGGTCAGCGCGATAAATCCGGCGAGCCACAGCATTCCGAACGAGTTGCGAACGAACAGGATCAGACTCAGTACGGCAATGCCGGTTATGATCGACAATGCGAGCTTCTGCTTGCCCTTGGCGTCCAGGGAGAACATAAACCAGGCAAACAACGAAGAAGTCGTATATCCGGCTAAAGCGACGGGAATGAAGGCCCAGGAATCCTTGACCGCCGACCGGGTTACTCCGCTGTGGTCGGAATACAGCTCAATATACAGCACCTTGCCGGACAGAACCAATGTCGTCAGGGCGTGCCCGAACTCGTGAATCAACGTATTCAAATTGCGGAAGAAGGATGAGAAGGGAATCCATTGGGTCAAAAAGGCGCTCACTATCAAAAAAAGTATCGTTACCAGCCATCTTCCCATCCGATCCCCTCCAGTATTTTTTCGGTCTAATGATGAATTACCACCTTACTACTTAACCTTGCACGGTAAATATGGTTGCCAATGAATCTTCCTTAGTATCAAGCTTTAGGTTAACCGCGACTCTTCCGAGCCACACTTCCGGTCCTTGTTATATTACGTTCCTCCGGACGTTAAGTTTCAGCGTCCTATTTTCGATTGGCCTCATAATAATCCCAATCTATAAGTTAGGCTATGCTGAATGATCTCAGCATAGCCCGTTTGTTTCGCCCTTAAAGCTGGGGCATCCCCTCATCTTCAAGCAGACGTATTATTTAAAGTTCTTCAGGTTGTAAAATGCTTGCTTGCCGCCATATTGGCTGACGCTGCCCAGTTGGTCCTCGATGCGGAGCAATTGGTTGTACTTCGCCACGCGGTCCGTACGGGAAGGTGCACCGGTCTTGATTTGGCCGGCATTGGTAGCTACGGCGATATCGGCAATCGTGCTGTCTTCGCTTTCCCCGGAACGGTGGGAGATAACGGCCGTGTAGCCGGCGCGCTTCGCCATCTCGATAGCATCGAAGGTCTCGGTCAGCGTACCGATTTGGTTTACTTTAACCAGGATCGAGTTGCCTACGCCCTTCTCGATTCCATCGGACAGACGGCTCGTGTTCGTAACGAACAGATCGTCTCCGACGAGCTGAACTTTGCCGCCCAGTTTATCGGTCAGCAGCTTCCAGCCATCCCAATCGTCCTCTGCGCAGCCGTCTTCGATCGTGATGATCGGATATTTTTCTACCCAGGAAGCAAGGAAATCAACGAACTCTGCGGAAGTGAAGGATTTGCCTTCGCCCTCCAGATGATACTTGCCATCCTTGAAGAATTCGGTGGAAGCAACGTCCATTCCGAGGAATACGTCTACTCCCGGCTTATAGCCTGCACGCTCGATAGCGGAAATAATCGTCGTAATCGCTTCTTCGTTGGAAGCCAGGTTAGGAGCGAAGCCGCCTTCGTCGCCTACAGCGGTGTTCAGTCCTTTTTCCTTGAGTACGGACTTCAAGCTGTGGAAAATTTCCGTTCCGATCCGCAGAGCTTCCTTGAAGGAAGGAGCACCGACTGGAAGAACCATGAATTCCTGCACGTCCACGTTGTTGTCTGCATGGGCTCCGCCGTTCAGAATGTTCATCATCGGAACAGGCAAGGTCTTAGCGTTGAAGCCGCCAAGATAAGTGTACAGAGGAACATCCAGCGCTTCCGCAGCCGCACGGGCAACCGCCATCGAAACGGCCAGAATGGCGTTGGCTCCCAGCTTCGCTTTGTTCGGGGTGCCGTCCAGCTCGATCATTTTCTTGTCGATAGCGACTTGGTCGATAGCATCCAGACCGATAATTTCCGGAGCGATGATCGAATTTACGTTATCGACCGCTTTTTGAACCCCTTTGCCCAAATAACGGGACTTGTCACCGTCGCGAAGCTCTACCGCTTCATAAGCTCCGGTAGAAGCTCCCGAAGGAACGATCGCGCGCCCCCTGGCTCCGGATTCCAAAGCAACTTCCACTTCTACGGTCGGATTTCCGCGGGAATCCAACACTTCGCGGGCGTATACATCTGCAATAATAGTCATTTCGTCAGCTCTCCTTTGTCATATTCTATCCGATCATATCATCAGATTAAGACACTCGTCCATATGCGGGGACTCTAACCAGGCCGAACATCATCTTCGTTCGATTTCCTGTGTTAGCTTCGCCCGGACGAAATTACTTACTCACGATCAGAGTTTGGCCGGTCATCTGCTCAGGCTGCTCCAGATTGAGCAAGCTCAGCATTGTCGGGGCGATATCGGCCAGAATCCCGCCTTCCCTGAGGGAAACGTTGTTGTCCGTCACGATAAAAGGCACAGGATTGGTCGTATGGGCCGTAAACGGACGGTCCTGCTCATCGCGGACAATATCCGCGTTGCCGTGGTCGGCTGTGATGACGGCCGTTCCGCCTTTGGCCAGGATGGCCTCCACGAGCTTGCCGAGGCACTCATCCACCGCTTCGACCGCACGAACGGTCGGCTCCACCAGACCGGAATGGCCTACCATATCCGGATTGGCGAAATTGAGAATAATGACATCATGCTTGCCGGACTCAATCTCGCGGAGGGTCGATTCGGTCAATTCGTAAGCGCTCATCTCCGGCTTCAAATCGTAGGTGGCCACTTTCGGAGAGTCGATCAGAACTCTCGTTTCACCCGGCAGCTCTACATCCCGGCCGCCGCTGAAGAAGAAGGTGACGTGCGGATATTTTTCCGTCTCGGCGGTCCTCAGCTGGGTCAGGCCGTTCTGCGCGAGCACTTCTCCGAGCGTATTATCCAGATCCTTCGGCTTGTAGGCGACGAATCCTCCAACCGTTTCACTGAACAGCGTCATACAGACGAAGTGCAGATTGGTTGGGAAATGCTCTCCGCGGTCGAAGGAACGGAAATCACTGTTCGTGAATACCTGGGACAGCTGAATCGCACGGTCCGGACGGAAGTTGAAGAAAATGACGGAATCCTCCGACTCCACCCGGCCCGCCGGTTCGCCGTTCTCATCAACGATAACCGTCGGCAGGACGAACTCGTCATAGACGGATTGCTCATAGGATTGCACGATCGCTTCGATCGGATCGCGGAATTTCGGGCCTTCGCCGTATACCATGGCGCGGTACGATTTCTCTACCCGGTCCCAGCGCTTGTCACGGTCCATGGCATAGTATCTGCCCTGAACGGTAGCAACCCGGCCGACTCCGATTTCCTCGATCTTGCTCAACAATTGCTCCATATAGGTCTTGGCGCTATCCGGTGCCACATCCCGGCCGTCCAGGAACGCATGAATATAAACATCCTGAACGCCTTCCTTCTTGCACAGCTCCAGCAAGGCATACAAATGATCAATATGGCTATGTACGCCGCCATCCGATAGCAAGCCGTACAGATGAACCTTCTTGTTGTTCTGCTTCGCGTGAAGGATAGCCTCCTGCAGCACCTCGTTGCTGTAGAACTCCCCTTCACGAATCGACTTCGAGATGCGGGTCAGGTCCTGATAGACGATCCGGCCGGCACCGATGTTCAGATGGCCTACCTCGGAGTTGCCCATCTGCCCTTCCGGCAGTCCGACGGCCTCTCCGCATGCGGTCAGAGTCGTGTGAGGATATTGCTGCCAGTAACGGTCGTAATTAGGCTTGTTGGCTTGAGCGACAGCATTGCCCTGGACCTCTTCGCGAAGGCCGAATCCATCCAGAATAATAAGCGCCAACGGTTTCGGTCTGGACATCGCTTATCGAGCTCCTTCCACTAGTTGGATGTAGGAATCCGGCTCCAGGCTGGCTCCGCCCACGAGAGCTCCGTCAATATCGGACATCTGCATATACTCGCGGATGTTCCCCGGCTTCACGCTTCCGCCGTATTGAATGCGGATCGCTTCCGCCGTTGCCGCATCGAATTGCTCCTGAACCAACTGGCGAATGTAGCTGATGACGTCATTGGCGTCTTCCGCCGTGGACGATTTGCCCGTACCGATCGCCCAAATAGGCTCATAGGCAATGACTACCTGAGCAGCCTGCTCGGCAGTCAGGCCTTGCAAAGCTCCGGCCGTTTGAGTCTTGCATACTTCCTTCGTGCGGCCGGCTTCTCTTTCCTCCAGCTTCTCGCCCACGCATACGATCGGGGTCAAGCCATATTTAAAAGCGGCATGCACCTTCTTGTTGACGGTTTCGTCCGTTTCAGCGAAATAAGCGCGGCGCTCGGAATGCCCGATGATGACATACTGCACCCCGGTCTCCTGCAGCATCGGTCCGCTGATTTCCCCGGTGTAAGCTCCGCTTTCTTCCCAGTGAAGGTTCTGTGCCCCAACCTTGATCGACGTTCCCTGAAGCGCATCAACTAGCGCGGCCAGTTGGGTATAGGGAGCGCAAATGACGGCTTCTACCCCGTCCACTTCCGCCTTGCCTTTCACTTGAGAGGCAAACTCGCGGGCTTCCTTGACCGTTTTGAACATTTTCCAGTTCCCGGCGATAATTGGTTTTCTCATTTTCATCCGCTCCTTTCAGGCTAGATTATTTATCGTTAAGAGCGACTACGCCCGGCAGTGCTTTCCCTTCCATGAACTCCAGAGAAGCGCCTCCGCCTGTAGAGATATGATCCATCCGGTCGGCCAGGTTGAACTTCTCGGCAGCCGCTGCGGAATCTCCGCCCCCGATAATGGTGTAAGCTTCCGTCTCCGCACAAGCTTCGCCTACCGCGAGGGTGCCTTTGGAGAACGGCTCGATTTCGAACACGCCCATCGGCCCGTTCCATACGACCAGCTTGGATTTTTTAATAACGTCGGCGTAGATTTCGCGTGTTTTCGGTCCGATGTCGATTCCTTCCCAATCCGCAGGAATTTGATCGATGCCGACCACCTTCGTGTTGGCATTCTCGCTGAAATCGTCCGTCACGACAATATCAACCGGCAGCAGGAAATTAACTCCCTTCTCCTTCGCCTTCTTGATAAAGTCCAGAGCCAAATCTAGCTTCTCGTTGTCGACCAGCGATTTGCCGATTTCATGGCCCTGAGCCTTGATGAACGTGTAGGACAAGCCGCCCCCGATAATCAGATTATCCGCGAGGTTAAGCAGATTGTCGATGACATCGATTTTGTCCTTAACCTTGGCTCCTCCGATGATCGCTGTAAACGGACGGTCCGGATTGTTCAGCGCCTTGCCCAGCACCTCCAGCTCCTTCTCCATCAGCAGGCCGGATACGGCAGGGAGATGATGCGCGATGCCTTCCGTCGAAGCATGAGCCCGGTGAGCGGCACCGAAAGCGTCGTTCACATACAGATCGGCAAGCGATGCGAACGCCTTCGCCAATTCGGGATCATTCTTCTCTTCTCCGGGATAGAAGCGGACATTCTCCAGAAGGAGAACGTCTCCTTCCTTCAGCTCGGCTGCCATGGCTTGAACTTTCTCGCCAATAGCCTCGTCGGCTTTGGCCACCGGCTTGCCCAACAGCTCGGACAGACGCTGTGCCGCCGGGGTCAGACGCAGCTCCTCGACAACCTGTCCCTTGGGACGGCCCAGATGGCTGGCCAGAATAACCTTCGCGCCGTTATCGATCAAATAACGGATGGTGGGTAAAGTTTCGCGAATCCGGGTATCGTCGGTAATTTCACCGTTCTGGAGCGGCACATTAAAATCTACACGGACAAAAACCCTTTTCCCTTTGACATCTATATCACGGACGCTTTTCTTGTTCAAGGGAGTCCCTCCTTCTCACATTCGTTTCGGTTTACATTCAAAATTAGAGGAGAATGATTATTCTCCTCTAATTTGTTAGCTTCTTATTACAGGCCTTTAGCTGCGATGTAAATAGCAAGATCGACTACGCGGTTCGAATAGCCCCACTCGTTGTCGTACCAGGAAACGACTTTAACCATGTTGTCTCCAACTACCATAGTGGACAGTGCGTCGATAGTGGAGGAAGCCGGATCTCCGTTGAAGTCGCTGGATACAAGCGGCTCTTCCGTGTAGTTCATGATACCTTTCAGCGGGCCTTCGGCAGCCGCTCTCAATGCTGCGTTTACTTCGTCTACGGTTACGTTCGTTTTCAACTCAGCGACAAGGTCGGTAACCGATACGTTCGGAGTAGGTACGCGGAAAGCCATTCCGTTCAGCTTGCCCTTTAGCTCAGGCAGAACAAGGGAAACCGCTTTGGCTGCTCCAGTAGTGGAAGGAATGATGTTCTCGGCGGCAGCGCGGGAACGACGGGCGTCCTTATGCGGCAGATCCAGTACGTTCTGGTCGTTCGTGTAGGAGTGAACCGTCGTCATCATTCCTTTGACAATACCGAACTTGTCGTTCAATACTTTGGCGAAAGGAGCCAGACAGTTGGTCGTACAGGATGCGTTGGAGATGATGTTGTGCTGGGCCGGATCATACTTGTCTTCGTTAACGCCCATAACGATCGTGATGTCTTCGTTAGTAGCCGGAGCAGAGATGATAACCTTCTTGGCTCCGCCTTTCATATGAGCTTCAGCTTTCTCTTTGGCTGTGAAAATACCCGTCGACTCAACGACGATTTCTACGCCAAGGCTGCCCCAAGGCAGGTTGCCCGGATCACGCTCTGCGAATACTTTAACTTCTTTACCGTTAACAATGATGCTGCCTTCTCCCGCTTCTACAGATCCTTCGAATCTGCCATGAGTGGTATCATATTTGAGCAGATGAGCAAGCATCTTCACGTCTGTCAAATCGTTAATGGCTACGATCTCGACTTCCGGGTTGTTAAACGCTGCGCGGAAAACGTTGCGGCCAATCCGTCCAAAACCGTTAATCCCTACTTTTACCATGGTGTGTTTCCTCCTCATTCTTGTGCTTAATATATATCTCAAGACGAACCGGATAAGGCCCGTCAAGATCACTTGGTTATCCTTTTTCTATCAAAAAACTGGCTTCACTGAAGATGATTCATCATTTCCGTAGCCGCAGCCTCGTCGATGACGAGAACATGCTCCTTGCCGTACTTGAGCACCGAAGCTATACTTTCGCCCTTGCTCCTGCCGCCGGCGACAGCAATCACCTTCGTATTCTGCAAATCTTCCAGCCGGAGTCCCGCGGTAGGCATCTTGTGCACCACCCGGCCTTCCCGGTCGAAATAGTAGCCGAATGCTTCCGCCAGAGCGCCGTCCGCCAGCAGACGATCGATCGTATTCCTGTCCAGCTTGCGTCTCTTGGCCATAACAATAGCTTCTCCGATTCCGTGAACGACAATCCGGGTATCCCGGATGACCTCAATAATCTCGCGGATATTCGGGTCCTGAATCAGAGACTGATAGGCTTCCTCCCCGAGATGATCGGGAACGTGCAGCAGCCGGTACTGGCCTCCGGTTTTCTTGGCCATAATAGATGCGATCGTGTTGGCCTGCAGCTCCACACTCTCCCCGAGGCCTCCCCTGGCCGGCACGAACAGGCTGCCCTTAAGCGGGGTCGTAGGAGTCAGGTGATTGGCTACCTCATGCATCGTGGAACCGCCGGTCACGGCGATCACGCCGGCTTCCTGGGCCATCTTGCGCAGTGCCGAAGCCCCGGCTCGGCCCAACTCCTTCTTCGTGGAAGGAGACTGATCGGAATCACCGGGAACGATGATGACCTTCTCCAATCCGAACGCATCCCGGATCTGCTTCTCCATGTCGGATAAGCCGAACAGCTCTTTAATCATCGGCTCCAGCTGCTCCAACAGCTTCTGGCCCGCCTCACTAACCCTCATGCCGTAGCTTTCCACTTCCAGCAAGCCCTGGGTCTTCAGAAACTCGACCTCGCCCCTTAACACGCGCTCAGTCATATTCAGGGAAGAAGCGAGCGTTCGGCGGCCTACCAGACGAGATACCTGAATGTGATGCAGGATCGTGTATCTTTTTTTCAACATTTCGATCATGTCGGGCATCAACTGCTTTTGAATTTCCAGAATGGCCCTCATGGCTTATATCACTCCCGCCAATCTTAGGATTCCACGCTTTGGCAACCATGGACGCGAAATGTCCCGCATACACATTTTCAGTCCCATATACTCATAAAAAAAAGAACTTTATGGACACATTGTATCCAATTTTCATAAAATTTGCAAGAAGGGGATGCCCTAAAAAATAACCGCACAAAGTGACACATGCCCTTCGAAGCCTATTCCGTCGCACCATGGCCGGGTCGCATTTTTTATTCCCGCAAAATCTTCTCCATCGCTTTTCTCTTTGCCAACTCATCAATTAGCTTATCCAAATAACGAATTTCAACGGGCCATTCCAGGGAACTCCATGCCACCGAACACCCTCCCCACTTATGTAAAATGGAACCCTCTCCCTTTCATTAATCGCCGGTATATAAAAAAAGAAAGTTCACTGAGACATCTCAATGAACTTTCTCCTACTCTATATTAATCAGGCATCGAAGTTTTGGTCGGCTGTGCATATCCTTCCTGATAGGCCTTATCGATTACTTGACGAATGTCTTTGTCCGTCATTCCTTGTTCCTTCATTTGGGCGGACACCTCCGCAATTTCAATACACACGTTGCACCGGGTGCCATGATCATCCCAGACCACCGAACCGTCTTCACGGACTTCCTTAATGAAGCAGTTTTTATTGTTGCTATGTCCGGCCACCTCTCCGCAGCCGCAGTAGCAAGGAATCCAATCGAGAAGCTCCATATTCGCGGCAGCCGTTTGGTACGCATGGACAATCACCTCATGCTTGCCATCCAGAAAGGCGGGCAGTTGATCGGTCGATGCCGTTATTTCCTGAAGGTCTCCGTTCGGCAGACGGGTCACCTTATGGGATTCGTGCCCTCCCGAGTTGGCCTCCTTCGCGCCGCAGGCGGTTGCCAGCATGGAAGCAAGCAGCAGCAAAGCCATCGGAAAAATCCAGCGAGTCCGCACAAGCCGGCGATTTCTCATATTATCGCCTCCTTAGTAAATTAGTCTAAAGACAGCCTCTGTCCATCAAACAAAATCCATTATACAATGAGTAGTGTCACTTTTGCTAGTTGCGTCCTATTCTGATAAGAACAAGCTATTTAAGTAATTGCTATCCTTACAGACTCCCTCCGAATAGCGCATTTCTACTCATAAGACGCCAGGAATTCAGGACAAGCGATAGCGGCAAGGCTTGATTTATACAGCTAGTTTGCTCCTCAAGAGCGAACAACGGAAACTACCTTGAAAATCCGTCTATTTTACCGTCTGCAGGCATCGTTGCAAGCGGAGCGGCACGTCTAACTGTATTTTGTACAGGTAGATTCAAGCGAATGGGCGAAAATGATCAAACTAACTGGATAAACTACAGTTAAAATGGGCACCTTTGGGCGAAACGGATGTTTCGGCGCAAACTAACTGTAGGTTTTCAGGCTGTTGAGAAAAGGGGGTTAAGCAGTTAATTTACGATCCCCAAATACAAAATTGGTTAAACTTGTAAGAAAAGACCGAATCGCATAAGCTGTTCCCGCCAAAGATAGCTTACCTAGATACCGCGCTATCTTCTTGAGGTTCTGTGCGATGGCTGTCATCATTGCCTGCTCTCGGGTCTTCTCGATCCCGCGAAACCGGCAACGGCGAAGCCCATGGAGCTCTTTGGCATCCGCGAAGCTTCGCTCTATCGTTTGACTGCGTAATTTGTACACAGCAATTCCATTCTCGCTTTGTTTGTTCTGGACGACCTGTTCCTTGAAGTCCTCCCATATATGTCGTTGGATCTTTCGTTGTTTTTTTGTTGCTGTACATTGCTCCAGTAGCGGACAAGCTTCACACACAGCAGCATCGGATTTATATTCTCTAAAGCCACTTCGATTTGTGGTAGTGTATGTCAGCTTTTCGCCCATTGGGCATAGATAAGAATCATTTTCCTTGTTATAACTGAAATTCGCCTTAGGTAAAGTGCCTTCTTTGGTCGGGGCGCTGCGTTCTGCAATGACAGGAAACAGGTTCATGCTCAATGTCTTCATACAAATGTAGGGTGTCATATACCCAGAGTCCAAAGCTACGGCTTCTAATGTCTTGGAGAATCCAAACGTTTCAATTTGGCGTGTAAGCCGTTCGATGTAAACCGTGGAGTCATTCACATTACCCGGTGTGACAAAAACATCCGTGATGATATTAAACTTATGGTCAACCGTACGGTGATCAAGATAGAAAAAACCTTCCGGCTTTCCTTTGCGCATCATATACCCACTATCGGGATCGGTCGTACTGACTTTAACTTTCTTCTCTTCAGGCACCTCCTTTGTTGGGGGCAAGGGCTTTTTTCCATGAGTCATCCGGTCTTCGTTAATCGCATTCTCTAATTCGCCGAGATACTCCTGGGGTGTTTCTTGAACGACTTGAATCGTATAGTTATTTTTATTGGCATTAGCCTGAATATGAGTCGAGTCCGAAATCAAAACACGTCCGGCTACCATACGGTGATGAATAGCCAAATGTACCACTTCATCGAAAATATCCTGAAATACATTCGTGCCCGCAAACCGTTTGGTTCGATTCCAACTGATGGTCGAGTGATCGGGTATAGAATCTGAAAAACCAAGACCTAGAAACCAGCGAAAAGCAGCATTAAGAATGATTTCCTGTTCTAATTGTCTTTCGGAACGGATCCCGTATAAGTAACCAATGAGCATCATTTTGAAAAGCAGGATCGGATCAAGTGCCGGACGGCCTTTGTTTTCGCTGTAATAAGGACGCACCTTCTCTATAATAAAGGAGAAGTCCACATGTTCATCGATCAACCGTAGAAGGTGATCCTTGGGTACTAAGGAATCAATGCAAATCATTTCGAGCTGTCCTGAATTAGGATGGGTAGACTTCGTACGCTTCAGCAATGTGTTCACGCGCCTTTTCATTCGTCATTTTAACTAAATTATACAATATTAACGCGTTAAATTGTTGAAATATCCGAAATTTATTGACTTTCTCAACAGCCTGAGGTTTTCCAGTTAGTTTCCATATTTCTTCCGAATATAGAAATCTAACTGTATGAAATCCATTTAGTTTTCAAATTTCACACTATTGAAGCAATTCAACTTTATTCTACCTTGAAAATCCATCCATTTTCATCATCTGATGGTGCCGCTCCAGAGGGCACGGAGGTCTAAATGGATTTTATATTTTATACAGCTAGTTTGCACCTCAAGGGCGAACAATGGAAACTAAATGGAAAAACTCCATCTAGTTTATGCAAAATGGGCAGTATCAACAAAAATATCCCATTCTAACTACATATTTTCCAGTAAGTTTCGTTCATTTTGGCTATTCACTTCAAACTAACTGCATAAAATACAGTTAGCCCCCCGTGTCGCTGACAGAGCTCACACGCTCAAGACTGCTCAAGTCCCAAAAAATCAACGTCGTTCTATACCAGCATGCACTTAATCAGGCCGCTTCTCTATCTCCAAGGAGAGTACATGCGCATTCGGCGGACTTTCTGCAGCGACCCCAAATCGCTAAAATTTGCCACTTGATTTTTTTATGGCAGTATCATATAATTACTTTTGCTTGTCAATTACGATTGTAAAATCATAAGCGCCCGTGGTCCAATGGATATGACGTAGGCCTCCGGAGCCTGAGATCGAGGTTCGATTCCTCGCGGGCGCGCCATTTTATCATTTAAAAGCTAAACACCTTGAACAAGGTGCTTTTTTTATGTCACAGTTTGACCTTTCTTGACCTTTGATAAAATATTAGGTATTATGTATTTAGGTTGAAAATTTAGTCTACACTTAAAGGATCATAATCTGGATAAAATAAGGGAGGAAACGGCTATGAGCTTTATTCCTATGGTTGTTGAACCGGATGCTAGGGGAGAACGCGCTTATGATATCTACTCCCGCCTGCTGAAAGACCGGATCATTTTCTTGGGGACACCTATTAACGATGCCGTTGCAAATACGGTTATCGCGCAGCTTCTGTTCCTGGATGCGCAAGATTCCGATAAAGACATCCATGTGTATATTAACAGCCCTGGCGGATCTATTACTGCCGGAATGGCCATTTATGACACGATGCAGTTTATCAAGAGCGATGTCTCTACGATTTGTGTAGGGTTGGCGGCCTCCATGGGTGCTTTCCTGCTGGCTGCCGGGGAGAAGGGCAAGCGCTTCGCGCTGCCGAACAGTGAAATTATGATTCACCAGCCTCTCGGTGGAGCGGAAGGTCAGGCCAGTGATATCGAAATCCGCGCCAAGCGCATTCTGCGGATGCGGGAGAAGCTTAATCAAATCTTGGCCGACAGAACAGGCCAGCCACTGGAGAAGATTGAGAAGGACACCGACCGCGACTACTTCATGTGGGCCGATCAAGCCAAGGAGTACGGGCTGGTCGATAAAGTGATTCAATCTCTGTAATAGGATGCATCATTCATGCCGGTTCCTCTGGGAACCGGTTTTTTTAAGCATATTAAGAAAGTATAAGAGTTTTCACCCTATATCTGTTCTTATATTTCGTAGGTAAACGCCGCCCGTCCTAAGGACGGCGATAGCCGTTTATCCTTGGCTTCACATAATAGCCAGCACAAAAAAACCTTTCCCAACTCGCCTTCCCTTTAAGTGGAGTTGCGGTTGGAGAAGGTTTCATTGTATGTAGAGCAATTTTTGCTTGATTACTGATTCTCCAATTCTTCTTTGCTGACCAACGCAACTAAAGCGTTTACAGCCTGTTCCGCGTCCGCGCCTTCTGCACTTATGTTTACTTCCGTACCGGAACTGATCGCCAAGCTCATAATTCCCATGATACTCTTGGCGTTTACCCGTTTTTCGTCTTTTTCCACATAAATTTCAGAAGAGAATTTGTTGGCTTCCTGTACAAACAAAGCGGCGGGTCTTGCGTGCAAGCCCGTTTTCAACTTTACGACAACAGGTCGCTTTGTCATGAACCAATACCCCCTACCATTCTTAATCACACCGAATTTTACTCCAGAAAACAACGTTTTTCAAATATTATATCATTTTTCCCACAACTACACTAGAAAAAAAGTCGGCGAACTTATTTTCCTGCCCTAATCTTTTCCGCCATTTCATCAATTTTCCTCAGCCGATGGTTTACCCCTGACTTGCTGACCGTTCCTTTCAACAAATCGCCGACCTCCTTCAGGTTAATATCCGGGTATTGCAGCCGGATCTCGGCGACCTCACGCAGCTTGTCGGGCAAATTCTCCAGGCCGATTTCCTTCTGAAGCAATTTAATGTTCTCGATCTGTCTTACCGCCGCTCCGATCGTCTTATTCAGATTGGCGGTCTCGCAATTGACGATCCGGTTGACCGAATTTCGCATGTCCTTCATGATTCTTACATTTTCGAACTTCAGCAAGGCTTGATGTGCGCCTATCAGGCTTAGGAACTCCGTTATTTTTTCCCCTTCCTTGATGTAGAAGACGAAGCCCTTCTTCCGTTCGATGCATCTGGCATTGAGCTGGAAGCTGTTGGCCAACTGAACGAGTGCCTTGCAATGCTCCTCATACATCGAGGCAATTTCCAAGTGGTAAGAGGATCCCTCCGGATTATTGACCGAGCCTCCCGCCAAGAATGCTCCCCTTAAATAAGCTCTGCGGCAGCAATCCTTACGGATAATCTGCTTGTCGATGCCATCGGTGAACAGGAAGCCCTCCGAGACAATCTTCAGCTCAGCCAATATTTCTTGAACCTGGCTTGGAATTCTCACGATGTACACATTGTTCTTCTTAAGACGCATTTTCTTGCGGACCAGAAGCTCGGTATGCAGCTGGAATTTCTTCTTCATGAGGGAATAAATACGGCGGGCAATGGCGGCATTCTCCGTGGAAATATCCAGAACTACACGCTGATTGGTCAGCTGAACCGTCCCATTCATCCGGATCAGCGCCGCCAGCTCAGCATGCTCGCAGCATTCTTCGCCTTCGATCAGCGTCAATTCCTTCTTCGTCTCCGCCGCAAAAGACATACCGCTCACTCCTTCTCAGACATTCGGCGCTGTACCAAATCATAGATATGGCGGCTTAATTTATCGGCATCATGCCGCAAATAGGTGCGGAACAGCACCAGACGATCCGCAATGACACGGCATCCCCTGCTGGTTACCGCTTCCAGATCAAGCCGCACCACCTCGGCCCCTTCTTCCGCATACTTCTGTTGAACCTGCGGCGGAATGCTGCCGTTATTAACGATAACATAATCGAACAAATCGTGCCCGACATGATCGCAGATAGCTTGCAGATGGTCGCTTACCGAATAATGATCCGTCTCGCCGGGCTGAGTCATGACGTTGCAGACGAAAATTTTGACGGCTTCGGAGCGGACGACCGTCTCAGCGAGCTTCGGAACCAGCAAATTGGGTAAAATGCTGGTATACAAGCTTCCCGGTCCCATAAGAATGGCATCCGCCTCTTCGATGGCTTCAATCGCTTCGTCAAGCGGCTCTACGTCCGCGGGTTCAATAGAGACCCGCTTGATCTTCTTGCCCGCTTGCGGAATCTTGGACTCCCCTTCCACGATCGTCCCATCCTCCATCTCCGCCTTCAAGATGACGGAATGGTTGGAGGCAGGCAGTACTCTGCCGCGAACCGCCAATACCCGGCTTAATTCCCGGACTCCGGATACGAAATCCCCGGTAATTTCCTTCATGGCCGCCAGAATCAAATTCCCCAAGCTGTGGCCGGCCAGGCCGCTCCCGCTATTGAACCGGTGCTGCAGCATTTGGGACAGCATCGGTTCAACATCGGCAAGCGCAGTCAGCACATTGCGGATATCCCCTGGAGGGGGAATCTGCATCTCATCGCGGAGAATGCCCGAGCTGCCCCCGTCATCCGCTACGGTAACGATAGCGGTGATATCGAGCGGCTTCTGCTTCAGTCCGCGCAGCATGACCGACAGTCCGGTGCCGCCGCCGATGACAACAATCTTGGGCCGCGCTCCCTTTCCCCTATCTTCCGCCAAGAACGGTTCCATCCTCATAGGCGATCGCGCTCCGAATCTCTATGGGATACGCGAACCCGTTCGGTATCGCTGGAGCCGAGAGTTTTACCCAAATATTCGGCAATTGCTACGGAACGGTGCTTGCCGCCAGTGCAGCCGATTCCGATGACAATCTGGCTCTTGCCTTCCTTTTTGTACTGGGGAATAAGGAAATGGAGAAGATCCAGCAGCTTGGTCAGGAATTCCTGGGTCTCCGTCCACTTCATAACATAATCGTATACTTCCGGATGCTGTCCGGTATTCGGCCGAAGCTGTTCTATATAATGCGGATTGGGGAGAAAACGAACGTCAAAGATTAAATCCGCATCGATGGGAACGCCGTACTTAAAGCCGAATGAAATGACATCCACCGCCATGACATCCTCGTCCGATTGAATAAAGCGGGAGACAATTTGCTCCTTCAACTGAGCAGGCTTCAGGCTGGTCGTATCGATCACCTGTGTCGCCATCCCCTTCAGTTCCTCCAGCAATTTTCTTTCCTGCAGGATACCGCTGAGGGGCGAACCATCCTTCGCCAGCGGGTGTCTTCTCCGGCTTTCCTTATACCTTTGAACAAGAACCGAATCGATGGCATCCAGAAATAAAATTTCATACGTTATTGTGTAGTTTTCCTTAATATAGCGAAGAGATTCAAAAAGCGCGGTAAAAAATTCACGTCCCCGGAGATCGATAACGAGAGCGACCTTTCCGATCTTGCCGTTAGATTGCTCAATCAGCTCGGCAAACTTGGGAATCAAGACAGGCGGCAAATTATCCACACAGAAAAATCCCAGGTCCTCCAAGCTTTGTACCGCTATCGTTTTGCCTGCTCCGGACATGCCTGTAATGATGACCAGCTTCGCCAGTCCATTCCTCTCTTCCATCCTCCGTCTCTCCTTTCCCCTGCTTCCCTATAGCTACAGCCATTAGCATCCATGCAGTCCCGAAAGAAAGAGCCTTCGAACTCAATCAGCCTGTTACCCTATTCCTATTATGGGATACATTGGAATAAAAATCCATATGATTGCTAAAGCCTTTTACAAAATAATTATTCTGTTATAAGCATTACTTACATTATAGCTGTCTCAGCAGACCGGCCGCTCCCACCATTCCGGCGTCATTGCCGAGCATAGCCGGCACGATGTCGACCCCTTCCCGGGCAGGTGCGGGAGTATACTGCGAGAAAATTTCGCGGATCGGTTCGAACAGAATCTCTCCGGCTCTCGAAACGCCTCCCCCCAGAATAAACCGCTGAGGGTTGACGATAACCGCCAGCATAGACAGAGACCGCCCTAAATAATATGCGGCCCGGTTCACAATCCGGATGGCTGCTTCATCGCCTGCTTTGGCGGCATCGAAGACATCCTTGGCGGTAATTTGCTCCAGCAGCTGCAGGGACGTTTTATCCCCCCGGCCTACGGCATCCTTAGCCATCCGCACGATTCCAGTGGCGGACGATACCGTTTCCAGACAGCCGGTTTGGCCGCAGCCGCATACGATAGCCTCCAAGTCGGGAACGACCTGCATATGTCCCAGCTCGCCGCCCATTCCGGAGAAGCCCTGATGGATTTTACCGTCAATAATAATGCCGCCGCCGACCCCGGTTCCCAAAGTGTAGCAGACCAGATTGGAAATGCCCGCTCCGGCGCCTCCCCAAGCTTCTCCTAGAGCAGCTACATTGGCATCGTTATTGATAATGACCGGTTTGTTAAACCGTTCCTCGAGGATTTGTTTCAACGGCACATTGTGCCAGGCCGGAATATTGGGAGACGACAGGACGATCCCGTTAGGGATATCCAGGAAGCCGGCAACCCCCGCCCCAATTCCTACTACTTGATCTAAAGACAAAGAAGCATCGGCCACCAGCTTGCGGACGTATTCCTCAATTTTGGCAATAATCGATTCCGCTCCCTCGTCAGTCCCCGTAGGCCCTTCATAAGAGTGCAGCAGTTTTCCGGTTTCGTCACATATCCCCACTTTGATGTTGGTGCCTCCTAGATCGACACCGACATACAGATTTCCCGACATTCATGTCACCTCTCCGATTAATGGACTGCCTCTGCCGATTTCTGCTAAACCCTGCACTCATCGGCAAGGATGTTACGGCAGACCGCTTAATGATGATAAGCAATCGGGAAGAAAGGACAAGTTGAACGCAACTCATCCTTTCTTCCTATACGTGCGATAAGAGCCGGAATTTATCCGGAACTTCGCCATCATTCACTTAAGCTTTGACTCCAGTCATGCACCATATTTCCTTCCAGAAACTTCTCGCAGTCCAGAGCGGCCATACAGCCGCTTCCCGCTGCGGTAATCGCCTGCCGGTACTTGTTGTCCTGGACGTCTCCGCAAGCGAAAACTCCCGGAATATTCGTCTCCGAGCTTCCCGGCTTAACCCGAATGTATCCGATCTCGTCCGTATCGATCTGCCCGTTAAGAAACTTCGTGTTAGGGGTATGACCGATAGCAACGAATATACCATCGGCTTCAATGACTTCTTCCGCTCCGGTTTCGTTATTCCTCACCTTCAGGCCGATAACGCCGTTCTCTCCGGAGAGGACCTCAAGAGGAGTACGGTTAAGGCTCCAGGTAATTTTCGAATTCTCGCGGGCGCGATCCTGCATGATCTTGGACGCCCTCAATTCATTGCGGCGATGAACGACATTGACCTCCGTGGCGAAACGGGTCAGGAAGTTGGCTTCCTCCATTGCGGAATCCCCGCCGCCGACCACGATGATCTTCTTGCCGCGGAAGAAGAAGCCGTCACAGGTTGCACAAGTGCTGACTCCGCGTCCGATGCTTTCCTTCTCATTAGGGATTCCCAGCAGCTTCGCCGACGCGCCGGTTGAAATAATAACGGTTTCCGATACGAGCTCGCCCAGTCCTTCGACACTCATCTTGAAGGGGCGTTGGCTCAAATCGATGCTGTTCACCCAGCCCGTCTTAAACTCGGCGCCGAAGCGTTCGGCTTGCTTGCGCATGTTGTCCATGAGCTCGGGACCCATGATTCCATCCGGAAATCCGGGGAAGTTCTCAACATCGGTCGTTGTCGTCAATTGGCCGCCAGGCTCGGGGCCTTCGATGACCAACGGATTCAAATTCGCGCGAGCCAGATAGATGGCGGCAGTCAGTCCTGCCGGACCGGTGCCGATAACTACGGATTTATACATTGTTCTTCCTCCTTACCTGATTGCAAATCCTTCGGAGATAGACCGGATCTTCACATCGGCGGTATCCGGCCTACTTCTCTTCGTCCTGCTTCATGTAGCTGGAAAACTTCGGGAAGATCGCTTCCATCTTCTGCTTCAGTCCGCAGGTTTCATCTATGGACTTCACATGCTTGCAGATCGTGGTTACAGAGATTTGATATCTTTTGGCCACTTCCTCATAGGAGATGGCACGCCGGTGCATCTTGGCGGTCAGGTATTCCAGCGCCGCCGCCCAGCCCTCCGGCTTATGAATGACGGGGACCGAAGGATAAGCTCGGGATAAGTATTCCACCCAGAGGGTCTCCATATCATACTGTTGAATCATATCGTAGCGCTTCTGCATATTTTGGAGCGCCAGCTCCAGCACCCGCTGCCATTTCGGCTCCCATACGGGAAGATCCTGAGAAACCGGCGTTGCAGGAAGAGTGATCGGCTGCCCGGCCATCACCGCCTGCAGCGGCTCATTAACGCCCATGCTCCGCAGCGCGAATAAAGCGACTCTTTTTAAATAATCGTCTTCGCCCGGCTCCAACAGAAACTCCCGTAGCGCTTCTTCCACTTCCGCGTCGGCAATAATGCCGAAGGCTTGGATGACCTGCAGTTTGGCCTCTACATCGCCGTGTCTCAAGGCCCAGAAGAAAGAAGAGCGGACTAGAGGATCCCGTTTAAGACTGTCCGGCAACGCATCCTTCGTCTTGACCATCGTCCGGAACTGCTCTTCGAACGGAAGATGATAGTGATAGCTGAAATAAGGCTTGCCCGCTTCTTCGGAAGGCACCTTCTCCAGCTGACTTAAATAGAAACGCGGGATATCGGAATGCGGGTCCAGCTTCTCGGCTTGCTGCCAATATTTGCGGGCTTCGTTAAGCCTTCCGATGTTATAAGCGGCAACGGCCGTGTAATGGAACAAGCAGGGGTCTTCCCCCGCCTCCCCGCTCTTAATCAGTCTCCTGAACAATACATAGGCGGTCTCGTGCTCACCCAGTATGCCCATCGTCGTAGCCAGCTTAAAGACATGGTCATGATGGAACGGGCAAGTCTTCCTAAGCAGCGACAGCAGCTTCTCCAGCTCCTGCTCTGCCCCGAAATGCTGGTAGAAAATCGCCAGATTGCTTAAAGCATGCAAATTCCCGGCATCCAGCTCCAACACCTGCACAATCGTCTCCATCGCCTTATCAAACTGGCCCATATAGTAATAGGCCAGAGCCAGATTATTGCGCGCCGCCAGAAAATCAGGATACTTCTTAACAAGACGGTTCAGCACCCGGACCGCTTCCCCGAAACGGCCTTCCTCCAACAGGCTTCTGGCCTTGTCATGCTCGAACATGCTTTCCCTGCTCTTGACGAAAGTAAGTCGCGTCGGGCGCTCCAGCTCGTAGCTGAGCAGTTCGATCATCTCTTCGGATTCTTCCAGATACTGTCCGTTGGGATCTTTCTCCAAATACTGGATAATCGCTTTCTCGGCGTTCTCAAAATCCTCCATATTGGCGTAATTGTTCGCCATATAGAAGTAACACTCCGTCATGGACGGATCTACCTCATCTATAATTTGCTTTAAAATCCGGTTGGAATCGGCAAACATGCCCATCTCTGACAATATTCCAGCCAGATTGCAATGGTTGACCGGGTTATCCGGTTCATAATCGACCGCTTTGCGGAAATATTTAAGAGCCTTGTCGTAATGAAGTCGGTCCAACGACCGGACAGCCCTCTCGAAAAAAAAGGTGGCATCCATCTTCAACGAAATCACTTTAGGCTTTGGCTGGTCTGCCACACTCAGTTTCCTTCCCATGGGCAAGGCACCTCCGGCTCATCTGACAAGCGGCTGACCGCTTTATCAGGTTATCAAACAAAAGTATATCATAGTTAATCCGGAATACCTACCGTTAACATCTTCAAGGCTTTTCTTATGCCGATAAAGAGAACAGCGCGCGAACACGGCAAGTGGCTGCCGGTGCTTGGCCCGCTGCATGAATAATTTCTGATTTAGACTCCTCCGTATTTGAACAGGGAGCTGATCGATCCGCCCTCGCGGTTAATACGGATGGCATTAGACAAGAGTGGTGCAACCGACAGCACCTTGAAGCGGTCCGACCTTTCCTCCGGAATGGCGATAGAGTCGGTAATGACCACTTCCTTAATGCTGGGATGATCGAGCCTCTGCAGTGCCGGGCCCGAGAAGACGGGATGTGTAGCACAGACGTATACGTCGTTGGCCCCCCGCTCTTTCAAGCCTTCGACCACGTTAACGATAGTTGTTCCGGTATCAATCAGGTCTTCGATAATAATCGGCGTCTTGCCCTCAACATCCCCAATGATATGAGTAATGACGGATTCGTTATGCGCGGGACGCTTCTTGATCATGATCGCGAACGGCGCGTACAGAATGTTGGCCAGATTCTCCGCGGTCGTGGCTCGTCCGGCATCCGGCGAGACGATAATCGGATTCGGAATGTTCTTCTTCTGGATATAATCGCTGATCAAATCCAGTGCCGTCAGGTGATCGACCGGTATATTGAAGAAGCCTTGAATCGCCGGTGAATGGAGATCAATCGTGATTACCCGGTCCGCACCGACCGTCGTCAGCACATCGGCAACCATCTTCGCAGAAATGGGTTCGCGCGGCGCAGATTTTCTCTCCTGCCGGGAGTAGCCGTAATAGGGGACGACCAAATTGATTGTCTTCGCGGAAGCCCTCTTGGCGGCATCGATCATAACCAGCAGCTCGACAAAATGTTCGTTAATGGGACCCGAGAAGGTCTGTACCAAAAACACATCGCAATTACGGATAGATTCTTCATAAAGGCAATAATGTTCCCCGCTCTTAAACCGTGAGAGCTTCACCCTGCCGAGTGGCTGACCCAGCTCCTTGCTGATTAATTCTGCCAACTTAGGATTGGATGAACCGGAAAATACTTTAAAGTGGTTGCTCATAATACCCTCCCGAAACTTTGTAACCCACCTGCGCAGCATTTTTGATTAACTTACTTTATTATACCGTGACGACGGTTAAATTTCCAAAGCCACATGCCGGAGCAGGGACGAACTTTTCGTGACATTTATCTAAATGCTTGACAACACGAAACAACTGCAATTCCACATTGTCTTAAGCTTGCATGCGAATTCCTTACATTCCGAGGCTTGCTCTCTAAAATTGTGCAATTTTCTTTGCCTCTCCAAACCACGCAATTTACTCCGACTTAATTCCTGGCATCTCAAAATAATGCACTTACAACGGAAATTATCGAACGTTTACATTTAATTAGCCTTGTTGAAGATTTATGGCCCGAAATTTTCGCACTATCCCCTTAATTCTCCAACTTGGGAGGCAGCATTCACATGAGATGACGGTTTCCCATAGGAAACATTGGATTGAAAATTGATATAAAATCCACATGAAGAAAGATTTCTATTCAAGTCTCCCGAAAAGCGGACGAAGATGCATGTTGATTAACATAACGTTCTTCAACAACAGCAATAAGCGGCCGACAACCGGAGGACTTTTCCAGCCCTCTGCCGGTTATCGCGACCGCTGCATGCATCTTTATTTAAATTCACCCGCGGGCTTCTGAATATGCCGGCGGTTCAGCTCCGACAGCACTTCATCCAAAGGAAGCTTGCGGTCTCTCAGCAAGACAAGAAGGTGGAAAATCAGATCGCTCGTTTCATAACGAAGCTCCTCATTGTCCCTGTTCTTGGCCGCGATGATGACCTCTGCCGTCTCTTCACCGACTTTCTTCAATATTTTGTCGACGCCTTTCTCAAACAGATAAGTCGTATAAGCCCCTTCCGGACGCTCCGCATCCCGTTCGGCCACAATCGTTTCCAGCTTGCCGAGGATAGCGAATCGGTCCCCGTCCGAAACACCGGCCGGTTTAGAAGAATCATCAGCCTGTCCCGATGAAGCATTTTCCTTAATCTCAACTTCATTATGAAAACAGGTATACTTGCCGGTATGGCAAGCCGGTCCTTGCGGAATCACCTTTAGTAATAACGTGTCTGCATCGCAGTCATAGTGAAGGGACTTAACCCGCTGCACATGGCCGGAAGTAGCCCCCTTATGCCATAGTTCCCCGCGGGAGCGGCTCCAGAACCAGGCTTCGCCGGTTTCATTCGTTTTGTCGAGCGCGTCTTTATTCATATATGCCATCATAAGGACTTCCTTGCTGATCGCATCTTGCACGATAGCCGGAACGAGTCCGCGGTCATCCCAACGAATCGTCTCCTTCGCCTGTGCGAAATCTACCGCCCGAAGCTCAGCTCCCCCGGTTGTACCTTGACTGCTCTTCGATTCTGTCAACGGATTTCCACTCCTTTCTGCTTCAAGACGTCCTTCACGCCTTGAACCGTCAATTCCTTATAATGAAACACCGTTGCGGCCAATCCCGCATCCGCTTTGCCTTCCGTGAACACATCGTAGAAGTGCTCGGCAGTACCGGCTCCACCCGAAGCGATAACCGGAATGCCTACCAGCTCCGATACCGCCCGGGTCAGCTTCAGATCGAAGCCGTCCTTCGTGCCGTCCGCGTCCATGCTGGTCAACAGCAATTCGCCGGCTCCCAGCTCCTCCGCCTTCTTGGCCCATTCCAGCGCTCGAAGGCCAGTCTCCTTGCGGCCGCCATGCGTATACACTTCCCAGTCTCCCCAGGCTTCGTTATACTTCGCATCAATCGCTACAACGATACATTGGGAACCGAATTTCGCCGCCCCTTCCGAAATCAGCTCCGGCTGGCGGATGGCTGCCGTATTGATTCCGATTTTGTCCGCTCCGGCTCTAAGGAGCCGCTTCATATCTTCCACACTGGAGATGCCGCCCCCTACGGTGAAAGGAATGGAAATCTCCCCGGCGGTTTGACGAACCACCTCGATCATCGTCGCCCGGCCCTCTACGGATGCGGAGATGTCGAGGAAGACCAGTTCATCCGCATTTTCCTTATCATAAAACGCCGCCAGCTCCACCGGATCGCCGGCATCCCGCAAATTAACGAAATTAACACCCTTAACTACCCGTCCATCCTTCACATCCAAGCATGGAATTATTCGTTTCGCCACCATTAATCTCCCCCCTGGATTCAAAATACGCCGCCTTACCGCCGGCTTGATCAGGCAATGTCAAGTACCAGTAGTTTCCTACTCCCTTAAGCAGCGGCACTTTGAAACAAGATTATAGTTACTTATGCCGTCATCGTGGAAATGCCAAATCCCCGGACATTGCCGACCCTTTTACACCAAAGAACCAAAGACCAACTAAAATACATGTCTTAATTGCGAAAATCCGCTAAATCACCAAAAAGACGGGCAAAAATGCATGTCATTCACCGTCAAAATCCGAAAATGGAGTGAATCGGCTAAGTTTTACCTGCACTTTTGTTTGTCCTTGGCTTATTGTGCCTTTAGTCTTCGGAAGACCTGCATTATTGCAGGTCATCGCCTTTCAGGACGGTGACCGCATCCCGTTCGTTCCCCAGTTAACGGCACATTTTCAAATAATTATCCAGCAGCCGCATGCCGACGGCACCGCTTTTTTCCGGATGGAACTGCATTCCGTACACATTGTCCCGGTTCACGATAGCCGTCACCGGGCCGTGGTAATCGGTGGAAGCAAGCAGATCCGACGGTTCCCCCAGTCTTACATGGTAAGAATGGACGAAATAGACGTGGCCCTCCTCCATCCCGGCAAAAAGCGGGCTTTCCCGATGAAAGCAAAGCCGGTTCCAGCCCATATGCGGCACCTTGAAATCGCCGCGGAAGCGGACCGCCCTACCGGGGAGCAGGCCGAGCCCTTCGTGCTCGCCATGCTCCTCGCTCGCGGTGAACAGAAGCTGCATGCCCAGACAAATGCCGAGCAGCGGTTTACCTGAGCGGACGTAGTCCAGAACGGCGTCTCCGAGCCCGGTCTCCCGAAGCTCCCGCATCGCATCACCGAAAGCCCCGACCCCGGGCAGAATCGCGCCATCCGCCGCTGCCAGCCTTACGGCATCGGACGTTACCTCCGCTGTATACCCCAATCGCTCCACCGCTTTGCTGACGCTGTGCAGATTGCCCATTCCGTAATCGATGATCGCGATCAAGTTCTACAGCACCCCTTTCGTCGAGGGGACGCCTTTCACCCGCGGATCGATGCTCGTCGCTTCATCCAGCGCTCTGCCGAGAGCCTTGAATACCGCTTCGATCATATGATGCGTGTTATGCCCGTAATGGACGATAACATGCAGCGTAATCCGGGCTTCAAGCGCAAATTTCCACAGAAATTCATGCACCAGCTCCGTCGTGAAGCTGCCTACCGTCGCCGACGGATATTCTGCCTTATAAACCAGATGCGGGCGGTTGCTGACATCGATGGCCACCTGCGCAAGCGCCTCATCCATCGGCAGGAAAACGTTCGCGTATCGCTTGATGCCGACCTTGTCACCCAACGCTTCGCGAAGGGCGCGGCCCAGACAGATGCCGATATCCTCGACGGTATGATGGTCATCGACCTCTACATCCCCGCGTGCTTGGACCTTCAAATCGAAATGGCCGTGCTTCGTAAACAAATCGAGCATATGGTTCATGAAAGGGACATCCGACTCTATTTCAGACACACCCGTGCCATCTACGTTAAAAGACAGCTCTATATCGGTTTCACCCGTTTTCCGCTCGATCGATGCCTGGCGCAAAGAGCGTTCGTTAGTTTCCGCCATCCCTGTTTTCCTCCTTCTCCAATTCCTTCTCCAGTCGAACCTCGATCGCCCGGGCGTGCCCCTGCAGCCCTTCGTGCTGAGCGAGGGTTATGATTTTGCGGCCGTTCTCCAACAGCGCTTGTCTGCTGTAGTAGATCACACTCGATTTCTTCAGGAAATCATCGACGTTAAGCGGTGAAGAGAAGCGTGCCGTACCATTCGTCGGCAGAATATGGTTCGGTCCGGCGAAATAATCGCCGACCGGCTCCGAGCTGTACTCGCCGAGGAAGATCGCCCCCGCATTCTCGATCGCTCCGAGATAGCGGAACGGCTCCTCGAGCAGCAGCTCGAGATGCTCCGGCGCCAGCCGATTGACCACTTCGATGCCCTCTTCGAGGCTATCGACGGTCAATATGGCGCCGTAATCGTCAAGCGATCGCTGCGCTATCGCTTTCCGGGGCAGCTCCGCTAGCTGGCGCGACACCTCCCGGCGGACTTGCTCCGCAAGCTCCGCCGACGGCGTCACCAGCACCGCGGAGGCCATCTCGTCGTGCTCCGCCTGCGACAGCAGATCCGCCGCCACATAGGCGGGATCAGCGGAGCTGTCGGCCAGCACGACAATTTCGCTCGGCCCGGCGATGCTGTCTATGTCCACGGCGCCAAACACGTAGCGTTTGGCCAGCGCGACATAGATGTTGCCCGGGCCGACAATTTTGTCCACCGCGGGGATGCTCTCGGTGCCATAAGCGAGCGCGGCGACCGCCTGGGCTCCGCCGACGCCGTAAATCTCGGTGATGCCGACCTCGGCCGCCGCCACCAGAATATACGGGTTAATTCCCGGTTGTCCGGCGGTGGCCGGCGGAGTAACCATCACCACTTCCGGTACGCCCGCGACCATCGCCGGAATGGCGTTCATCAGCACGGACGACGGGTAGGCCGCCTTGCCTCCCGGCACGTATAAGCCGACCCTCTTCAGCGGGCGAATCACTTGGCCGAGCAGGCTTCCGTCCGGCTGCGGATCCATCCACGAATTCCGCTTCTGCTTCTCGTGAAACGCCCTTATATTGGCCGCCGCTTCGCGGATTGCCTGCAGGAACGGCTCATCCACCTGCTCATAGGCCGCCTGGATTTCGGCTTCCTCCAGCCGAAGCTTATCAGGCTTAACCCGGTCATGCTGCTCGGTATAATAAAACAAAGCCTGGTCCCCTTCCGTCCGGACCCGCTCGATGATTTCCTTCACCACCCGGTTCTGTTCGGGTGTTCCGTAATCCTCTTCCCTCTTGGTCGAGAAAGATTTAGCCGGTAAGATCCGCATCCCTGTAGCCCTCCTTCTGTATCTATTGTCCTGCTATGACCGACTGCAGACGGTCACAGACGTCCTGTATCCGTTCGTTCTTCATCCGATAGCTGACCCGGTTGGCTATCAGACGGCTGGTGACGTCGAACATCGTTTCCATCTCGACCAGTCCGTTCTCCTTGAGCGTCCTTCCCGTCTCGACCATATCGACAATCCGGTCGGCCAACCCGATAAGCGGAGCCAACTCGATAGAGCCGTTCAGCTTGATCACTTCCACCTGCTGCCCCCGCTCGCGAAAATATTGGGAAGCCACATTCGGATACTTGGTGGCCACTCGCGGATTGGTACTGGGCTGCCAATCGGGCAGACCGATGACCGACATCCGGCATTTCGCAATATTCAGGTCGAGCAATTCGTACACGTCCCGATTCTCTTCCATCAGCACATCCTTGCCGACAATCCCGATATCCGCCGCCCCATATTCGACATAAGTCGCCACATCGACCGGCTTCGCCATGATGAATTCCATCCCGGCCTCCGGCGCGACAATGACCAGCTTGCGCGATTCTTCCAAATCATCCGGAATGGAGAAGCCCGCTTGTTGAAGCAGCCGAACCGCCGGCTGATTAATCCGGCCCTTCGGCATCGCCACTTTGAGAAGGTTCTGCATCCGCCTCTCCTCCTTTATCCGAAATAATACACTTCATCATATAATTTGCCCGCATAATGGTATAAGCCATCGGCATCCGGCTGCTCGGCTTCACCGTTCCATTCTCCATCCACCCGGCGGGCTTCCACCTGGTTTCCGGCTCCCTGCCTTAGCTCGGAGGCGCGAGCGAAAGCGGCCTTCCTGCCTTCGGCCGTGTAAGCCACCAATATCCGGCGCGGTCTTTCCGCCGGAAGCTTCGAGACGGCCTCCAGAATCCGGTCCGTCTTCAAGGCGAAGCCCGTCGCCGGAGCGGGGCGTCCGAACAAAGCAAGCAGATTGTCGTAACGCCCGCCGCTGCATACCGGAAATCCGAGATCGGCCGAATATCCTTCGAAGGTCATCCCCGTATAATAGGAGAAGTCGCCGATCATCGTCAAATCCATCAGCACATGGCTGCTCAAGCCATAGGCCTCCAGCACATCCCAGATTTCGCACAAATGCTGAATCGAGCGCTGAGCCAGCGGGTCATTCGTCACCGAACGCGCCTGCTCGCAGATTTCCTCGCCGCCACGCAATCTCAATATTCCTTCCAGTTCACTGCGCGTCCCTTGATCCAAATCCAACTGTCTAAGCTGCTGGCGATAGCCTACGTGATCCCGTTTCAGCAGGCATTTCTTGAGCGCCTCCTGCTCTTCCAGGCGCCCCGGCAAGGTTTCGTTAAATAATCCGTTTAGGTAGCCTACGTGGCCCAACGCAATTTTAAAGGCATGCACTCCTGCCGCCTGCAGAGTGGCGATTGCCAGAGCGATAACCTCCGCATCCGCTTCCGGAGACCCGTCTCCGACCAGCTCGACTCCCGTCTGGAAAAACTCCGACTCGCGGCCCGCTTCCTGTTCGAAAGCTCTGAATACATTCGAATGGTAAGATAAACGCAGCGGAAAAGGCTCATCCTTAAGGAGAGAAGCCACCACACGCGCTATAGGAGCCGTCAGTTCAGAACGGAGCACCAACGTCCGTCCATTCTGATCCAGCAGCTTAAACAGCTTCCTGTCCATCGTGGAGCTCGCAGTCCCCACCGTATCATAGAATTCCAGCGTAGGCGTAATAATTTGCTGATATCCCCATTTCTCCATACAATCAAGAACGCGAGTCTCGATACTCCGCAGCTTGGAAACCGTTTCGGGCAAGTAATCCTTGACTCCGGTCGGCTTTTCAAATACTTTCGGTTTGGACATAAGCTCCCCCCCTTTATAAAAGTTAATGCTGTCCATTTAGTCTAATAGGTAATCATCCGTAGTAACAACGAACCAAAGCCGGATAAATAATGGCCAACCATAGATAGAAGCGCACCTGCCAGGTAGTCGTACACCCTGCACCCATTATGCACCCGCTTCGCTTTAGTGTGCTACCATACTACCAAATTAAAGAATTAATCGTTACTATACCATGGTATGCGCTTTACCGTCAATGTCAAATTCCTGTTATGTTTAAAAATCCCTTCTTATGACCATTGAAACCATTCACCCGCTCAAAACCTGATTGCAATGATCGATTTAATTTGTTGTAGGTTAACACTTAAATTTAATTGCCGCTTGAACCGGGGCATACGGGGTATTCCTCCGGGCTTTGGCCGCTTGGCCCCTCGAGTGACAGAAACCCCGCCCTTCTGGATAGCTTCCCCAAGACCGGCGACTCGCGGCCAGTCTTAATGGATTTTATACAGTTAGTTTGCTTCTCTTGGGCGAAAAATGAAAACTAAGTGGAAAAACTCCAGCTAGATTATACAAAATGGGCAATATCAGCAAAAATCCCCCATTCTAACTACATCTTTTCCAGTTAGTTACGATCATTTTGGCCATTGGCCCCAAACTACCTGCATAAAATACAGTTAGTCCACCCCTCGCGCCGCTGACAGAGCACCACCGTTAAGGCCTCGCACAACGAGTGCCTCTCCGGCTTGTGCTTGACCACCGTCATGCGACGCCAAACATCGCACCTCGTGCCCAAAAGACCAGCGAATCCCGGCAGACTTAATGGATTTTATACAGTTAGTTTGCTTCTCTTGGGCGAAAAATGAAAACTAAGTGGAAAAACTCCAGCTAGATTATACAAAAAGGGCGATATCAGCAAAAATCCCCCATTCTAACTTCATCTTTTCCAGTTAGACCCCCAAGCCGCTGACCGCGACACCATCAGATGATGAAAATGGATGGATTTTCAAGGTAGTTCCGATCATTTTGGCCATTGGCCCCAAACTACCTGCATAAAATACAGTTAGTCCACCCCTCGCGCCGCTGAAAGAGCACCACCGCTATGGCCTCGCTCAACGAGTGCCTCTCCGGCTTGTGCTTGACCACCGTCTTGCGACGCCAAACACGGCGCGCCGGGAGTCAAGCACGGCGCGGAAAGCCCGTGGTGCTGTGCTGCATAGTCATTGGGTCAACCCACCCCTCGCGCCGCTGAAAGAGCATCACCGCTAGGGCCTCGCTCAACGAGTGCCTCTCCCGGCTTGTGCTTGGCCACCGTCTTGTGACGCCAAACACTGCGGCGCCGGGAGACGCGTACGGTGCGGAAAGCCCGTGGTGCTGTGCTACATAGTCAGTGGTCAACCCGCCCCCCGAGCCGGATCTACTTAATCAGGCCGCTCCTGGTCCGCACGTTCCCGGATGACCCGCAGCGGATTCCCGGCCACGAAGCTGTACGGAGCCACATCCTTGTGCACGACCGACCCTGCGCCGACAACGGCATGATCACCGATCGTCACCCCAGGAAGAATGGTCGTATTTGCTCCGATCATGACATTGGAGCCAATCCGCACTTCCCCCAAGCGGTATTCATGAATCAAATATTCGTGGGCCAGTATCGTGCTGTTATATCCAATAATGGTATTGTTTCCGACATGAATTTTCTCGGGAAAGAACACATCGACCATCACCATAAGAGCGAACGAAGTATGCTCTCCGACCTTCATTCCCAGCACATGGCGGTATATCCAATTCTTCATGCGCAAAGAAGGCAAGTACCGCGAAATTTGTATAAATACAAAGTTCCGTACCGCCTTCCACTTGCTGACCGTACTATAGACTTGCCATAATGCGTTAGGGCCTTCCGTAGGATATCTCTTTACATTTCTCAAGACCGATCCCTCTTTGCTGTTAATTCCAGCAGATCTCTGATGTCGTCCAGCATATAATCCGGCTCGAACCGGTTCAGAAATTCCTTGCCCTTGATCGACCAAGCGACCCCGGCCGCACGGATTCCGGCGTTCTGTGCCGCCTGGATATCATACTGGCTGTCGCCAACCATCAGCGTGCTGTCCGGATCGGCGTCCAGCTTGCGCATCGCCAGCTTTATTCCTTCCGGATCGGGCTTGGCCTTCGTTACGTCATCCAACGTCACAACAACCTGCATATACTGTTCCAGATCGAACAGCTTCAGCCCTTTGACAGCCGTATCCCTCATCTTCGTTGTCACAACACCCATACGGATTCCTTCGTTGTGCAGTTGATCAAGCACTTCCTTGACGTAAGGAAATTCCGTAGTCATCTCATCATGCTTCGCCATATTAAATTCACGGTACTTGTCCACCAAATGATCGACCTGTTCAAGGCCGCTGAACAGCTTCATCTGTTTACCGAGCGGCTCGCCGAAGTAAGGAATAATCTGCTCGCGTGTAACAGGCTGCTCGCTTATTCCCTCCAGCGCGTGAAAAAAAGAAGCAAGAATCAGCTCATTCGTGTTGATTATAGTCCCGTCCAAATCGAACAAAATCGTTTTAATCATGGTTAGCTCCTTATAAGGTTTCAAAACAAGCCCGGTCATTGACTAAACCTGCGGCTCAAGCCGGAATTTAGTAATTCGCTGAGAAAACGGTCATCCACTAGCCAAGCCCAAACGAACCTTGCCGGGGGAGGCATCATTAACATGTCATACATGCTCCTCCCGGATGTCCGTTACCAGCATTTCGCTAGGATTGGACAGCGCTTTGAGGCTTGCTGGATTCGATGGGGTCGGAATATCTGACCTCCGCCAGCTTGGCCTTCCTTCTATAGAAAATCAGAACGAAGCCTGCAATAATTAAGAGTATCGCCAGCAGTTGGGAAATTCGAACGTTTCCATAAGCCATTGCGCCCTGCTCGAACAAGAGATTCATCGGCGACCACAGAATGTTAATTAGTGATACGAGCCATTCCGGACCATTGAACGCCAAGCTGTCCGTCCTAACCGCCTCAATGAAGAAGCGTCCTAATGAATACCACACCAGATAGGAGATAAACAGCTCTCCCGCTCTCATAAACGGCCTCCGGCGGAGCCAGAACAGAAGCAGCAGGCCGGCCAGATTCCATAGAGATTCATACAAGAATGTAGGATGGTAATAAACCCCGTTAATATTCATCTGATTAACAATAAAGTTCGGTAGGTGAAGAGTGTTTTTTAGAAATTCTTCAGTAACCGGCCCGCCATGAGCCTCCTGATTCATGAAATTTCCCCAACGGCCGATCATCTGCCCGGCTATCAGACTGGGAGCACAAATATCCGCAATGCGCCAGAAGTTGTACCCTTTCGCCCTGACATAGAAAAAGGCCCCGATGACCGCCCCGATGAGCGCCCCATATATGGCGATTCCGCCTTCCCAAATTTTAAAAACATCAAGAAAGTTATCCTTGTAGTCGTCCCACTTAAATGCAACGTAATAAGCCCGCGCTCCGACAATCGCTGCCGGTACGCCGATAAGCAGCAGATCCAGGAAAAAATCGGGGTTCAGCTTGAATCTTTTCCCTTCTTGAACGGCCAGCAATAAGCCTATAAGAGCACCCGTTCCAATAATGATTCCGTACCAATTAACACTTATCGGGCCCAAGGAGAAAGCAACCGGGTTAAGTTTTAACAGCAAGGGCGTATCCCCCTTCTCTTAAGAAAATATCAATCCATATTGTCCATCTCTTCGTTCATCGTTTCCGTCAGACGGTTCGTAAATTGCAGTGCGGCGTTGTAGCCCATTCTCTTCAACCGGTAATTCATCGCCGCTACCTCAATAATGACCGCCAGGTTTCGGCCCGGACGGACCGGTATCGTGACGAGAGGAACATCGGTATCAATGATTCGTGTCGTCTCTTCATCCAAGCCCAAACGGTCGTACTGCTTATCCTGCTGCCATGTTTCCAGCTTGCAAACCATCGATATTTTCGTATTGTCGCGAATGGCCCCCGCTCCGAATAAAGTCATCACGTTAATGATTCCGACACCGCGAATTTCAAGCAGGTGCTTGATAAGGTCGGGCGCATTGCCAATCAGAATATTTTCCGCCGTTTGCCGAATCTCCACCGCATCGTCGGCAATCAACCGATGTCCGCGCTTGACCAGCTCGAGGGCGGTTTCGCTCTTGCCTATACCGCTGCTTCCGGTAATTAGGACCCCTATGCTGTATACATCAATCAGAACCCCGTGGATGGTCGTCGACGGGGCGAGCTTCCCTTCAAGAAACCCGGTAATCTTGCTAATCAGCGTTGTCGTGGTCTGCTTGCTACGCAGCACCGGAATTTGCTTCTTGGAAGCTTCCTCGATCAATTCCACCGGTACCGCCAAATCTCTGGAAATACAGATACAAGGGGATTGATTGGCACAGAGTCTCTCCATCCGATCCTTGCGTTCCTCTTCGGACAAGGTTTGGAAAAAAGTCAGCTCGGTCTTTCCTAATATCTGCACCCTTTCATGAGGGTGATAGGCAAAATAGCCGGCCATCTCCAGGCCGGGTCGATATAAATCGGCAACGGAAATCACTCTCTTAAGTCCTTCCTCGCCGCATATGACTTCCATACGAAAATGCCGGACCAGGTCGGAGACCTTTATTTTTTTCGGCACGCTTCCCCACTCCTTAGTTTTCCAATAGTAATATCGTAAAGGAAATGCTCTTTGAAATCAACCGTCCCTGAAATACGGGATGTGACATACTCCACAAAGTGAAGCATACCCTTCGAGCATATTCCGGGTACTTTGCGGGAGCCCCGGAACTTACAAACACAGAAAAAGGCCGGCAAAAGCCGGCCCGAACTTACCACTGTCGATTACTTCGAGAAGATCGACAATGTGGTTTCTTTATCAAAGAAATGCACTTTATTCATATCAAAAGCAAGCTTAACCGTGCTTCCTTCCTTCACACCGGAACGTCCGTCTACACGGGCGATGATGGTGTCCTGACCAAGACCCGAAATGTACAGATACATTTCATGTCCGAGGTTCTCCGCTACCTCGATATTAGCGTCTACGATTGTATTCGGAGAAGCTTCCAGGAAGACAGGCTCTTCGTGAAGATCTTCCGGACGGATTCCAAGAACGAGTTCTTTGCCTACGTATCCTTTTTCCTTCAGAACATTGGCTTTGCCTACAGGAATTTCAACATTGATTCCTTGGGCTTTGAAATACATGCTGCCGCCTTGCTCAGACAATGTTCCGCTGATAAAGTTCATGGAAGGCGATCCGATGAACCCGGCAACGAACATATTAACCGGATGGTTATAAATTTCGTCCGGAGTCGCAGCTTGCTGAATGACTCCCTGCTCCATAACGACGATCCGTTGTCCCATCGTCATAGCCTCTGTCTGGTCGTGCGTTACGTAGATAACGGTCGTACCAAGACGCTTGTGAAGCTTGCTGATTTCCGCACGCATCTGTACACGAAGCTTGGCATCCAAGTTGGAAAGCGGTTCGTCCATCAAGAAGACTTGAGGCTCACGAACGATTGCGCGTCCGAGGGCAACACGCTGACGCTGTCCACCGGAGAGAGCCTTCGGTTTACGATCCAGAAGATGCTCAATATCGAGAATTTTAGCGGCTGCGCGCACTCTTTCGTCGATGTCGGCTTTCTTGAATTTACGCAATTTCAAACCGAAAGCCATGTTCTGATATACGTTCATGTGAGGGTAAAGGGCATAGGACTGGAAAACCATCGCGATATCGCGGTCTTTAGGAGCTACGTCGTTAACCAGGCGGTCTCCGATATAGAGTTCTCCTTCTGTAATTTCTTCCAATCCGGCGATCATACGAAGAGTCGTAGATTTCCCGCAACCAGACCCGCCTACGAGAACGATAAATTCTTTATCCTTGATATCAAGATGGAAATCCTTAACGGTAGGTTCATCGTTACCGGGATATTTCTTAACGATATGATGTAAACGTACTCCTGCCATATGCTCATTCCCCCTACAAAATTTAAGTTTAAGATTTATAAGTCGTATTAGTGATATGACTATATCTTATACCAGCCGGCTATTAAAAGACTATGCACAATATCTACAAAAAAATTATTTTCTTTTCGTAACTTTATACAATAGCAAGGCAATGCGAACTTGAACGGCATCGCGAAAATTGCGGACATCCAGACCTGTCTCCTGCTTAAACTTGTCCAGCCGGTATAACAGAGTATTGCGGTGAATATACAGCTTTTTGGCGGTTTCACTGACGTTGCAGTCGAGCGAAAAGAACGTTTCCAACGCGGCAAGGGTGTCGGAATCCGGAGGGGCATCCGCCTTGAATATTTGCTGGATAAACTCGGACATATCGCCAGCCGGGATTTCATTCAACAGTTTTTCCAAATAAAGGTCCCAGGGAAAATGGATAGGATCTCCCAGTTGATAGATTTTCCCGAGCTCCATCGTCTCTCTCAATCCAATAACGGTGGAGAGCAGTGATTGTGCCGGAATGATGGGATATTGAACCGCCAGGTGGGTTTCCCCCATCCATTCGTTAGCCAGCATCTCATGCAACCCCGAGCATATGGAGCCCAGCGCCTCCTTCAGACTCTCCGCATCCTCCCGGCTCTCCTCCCCGCTTGCTTCCAGCAGCTCTACCGGGCCAAGAATGATCCATTCCTTCTCAAGCAGCGGAATAACGATCAGCTCTGCATCGAAGAAAGAAACGAGCAGCTTCTCCAGTTCCTCTGTCTGCAGAGACAGACGGGAAGCGGAATAATCCCCATGCAGTAAAAAGGGGATCTTCTCCTCGTGCAAATGAAACGCTTCCGCCAATTCTTCCGGGACATCCGCTTCGACTACCCCAATCCGGAGCTGATCGAGCAGCCATTCCTTGATCGCTGCCTTCGGTTCCTTAAGGGCAGCCCCCGTTCCTTCGGCGGCTTCTTTACTATGGCTCAACCGGAACGATTCCAGAATCAGCTCCACTAATTTCCTTTCGGTTTCCGTCATACTCCGACCCACGGAAATAAGCTCGACTTCATCTTCATCGCCTTCCAACAGAAAAAGCATTTCCCCGTCTTGTATAGCGCTTGTATTTCCCGTACTTCCGGCCAACAGGTTCCAATCCTCTGTCGCCATGAATTTAATCCGCAACGGCTTGTCCAGTATAGGCTCCAGCTTGTCCTTAACCCGTTCCCATTTCATGAACCTGCTCCTAATTCTGTATGTAGTTTCCTATCTCACTTAATGATAACGAATGAACGGCGGGAAGAAAACCCTTTCGATAAAAATAGGCATGAGCCAAGATATATATCCGGCCCGGATAATCAACGGATAGCGAGCAATAGAACAATGGATAAGAGGGAGAACACAGCCCCGATCAAATAAAGGAAAGAGACCGTCTGAATTTGACTGAGACCCCATTTCATTAAAGCGTGGTGGGTATGGAGCTTATCGGCTCTATGCAGTCCCCGGCGCTCCTTAAATCTTCTGGCGAACACGATTAGCGTATCGAGGATAGGCACACCCAAAGCGAGGAAAGGAACAAGTATTGACACGACAGTCGCGCTTTTGAACGCGCCGTGCAAGGCAATGACCGCCAAGGTGTAACCCAGAAATACAGCCCCGGCATCACCCAGAAATATTTTGGCAGGGTAGAAGTTGTAGGCTAGAAAGGCTATGCAGGAACCGGCCAGAATGGCGGCCAGAACAGCCGAATCGGGCTGCTGCATGAGCAAGGAAACAATAAGCAGCGTTAAAGAAGAGATAGTTGTTATGCCTGCTGCCAAACCATCGACCCCGTCGATAAAGTTGATCATATTTGTAATGCCGAATACCCAGGCTATTGTGGCGAACCCTGCGAGCCAATCCGGGAATAGAAGCATTCCTTCCCCGATAATATCCGTAATGCCGATCATTTGAATTCCGAACCATAGAGGAACCGTGGAGGCCGCTATATAAATCAGCAAACGGGGCCATACCGGAAATTCCTTCCCCCGTGCCTTGAACCCATCATCTAGTAAACCGGTCGCCAGCAGCAGCGTCCCCCCGATCAAGATCGTCTTCGTCAGGTCCGTCCATCCGCTAAAAAGAAGCATCGGCAGCAGGCAGCCGCCATAGATGGCAATGCCGCCCATCAGCGGAGTGGGAGCGGCATGGGTTTTCCTAGAGGTGGGCCGATCCAGGAAATTCAGCCGTCTTGCCCATTGTCCGAGTGGCGGGACGGCCGCGAGCACTATGACGAAGCTGACTAAGAAAGGCACAATCATGTTCATCTGCGTTGGCTCCTCTCGGGTGCTGTCGCTTGTTTTAGGCTAACCTAAAACAGATTCCATCATACGCTTACCGGCTGGATGGTTTTGCTGTGAACGGGAAATAATTGGACTAACCAATAGATAAAGGAGGGGCTACTATTTACACCATTCCTTATGGCAAAGGTGAGGTTACCTTCCATCTCCCGAATCAGGCCCGCCCGGATTGGCTCTTATATGGTCGGCATCAGGAAGGAGATGACGGACAGAACCTGCTTCTAACTGAAGCTTCTTCCGGGGAATTGATTAAGCGCGCCCTCCGCAACCCTATAGGAACCTTGTCCTTGGCGGAATTAGCCGCAGAACGAGAGCGAGCGGTCATTGTCATTAGCGACATGACCCGCTTATGTCCAAGCCACCTTTTCCTCGAGCCGCTTTTGAACGAGCTTAATGCAGGAGGGATGCCCGACTCCTCCGTTACAGTCATTGTTGCTTTAGGGATTCATAGGAAGCAAACTGAGGATGAGCTTCGCGCTCTCGTTGGCGACCGGGTGTTCCACAGAGTTCGGGTAGTGAACCATTCCCCTGCGGAAGAAGATTGCATTCCGGTAGGAACGACCAGCATTGGCACACCGATTGAAATAAACCGTCTGGTGGTCGAAGCCGATTTGCGGATTCTTACCGGGAATATCGAACCTCACCGATTGGCAGGGATGTCGGGTGGCGCGAAGGCCCTGCTTCCCGGGGTAGCCTCCAGACGCTGTATAGAAGCCAACCATGCCCTCTCTCAGTCGGCCCAAACGGTACCCGGATCGCCGGATAATCAGATCCGCCGAGACATGGAAGAGGCCTTGTCGCTTGTCCCGGTTCACTTTCTTTTTAACGTTATTTGTAATCATAAGAAAGAAATGATTGCGGCCTTTGCGGGAGACGTTATAGATGCCCACCGGGCGGGAGTGCTTCACGCCAAGAAAATTTTTTGCATTCCCTCCGACAAGAAGTACGATCTGGTCATTGCTTCCCCGGGGGGACATCCCAAAGACATTCAGCTGTATCAAGCATTGAAAACATTGCAGAATGCCTCCGCCTTTACGCGAAAGGGAGGAACGATCCTCCTGATTGCCCGCTGTGAGGAAATCTATGGGGACGACACATTCCAATACTGGGTGGAGAATTTCCCCGATCGGGAGCAAGCTGTCCAAAAGCTGGAGAAATCATTCGTGCTTGGCGCACACAAGCTGACGTATCTGAATCCGATTATTCAGAATCACCGGGTCTGCCTATACTCCTCGGTGCCTCCTGAAGTGTGCGAAAGACTTGGCTTCCTTCCGGTGCCGGACCTGCAATCCACTTTAGATAAACTGATCTCTTCCCATTCGGATACTGTGGCCATCCTTCCTTACGGAGCCATTACATTCGCCCGGGAAGCCCCGTGACTATTTGAGGCAGAAGAAGGAAATATGCATTACGGGTTCTCAAATTTGACGCATTATCGGCTTCCGACAATATCTACAATTTTGCGGTTTCCAGATTAATACGAAAGGTGGATTTGACTATGTACCACTGGGTCGGCTGGCCGCTGGACCGGCTATTGATTTTGTTCGTAGCTTTAGCCTTTCTGCTCATCGGCCTGCAAGTCACCATGTCGCATTACCGGCAAAATTTTCACCATAAAGCCATGTGGTCACCTGTCGTTGTATCTCCGCTAATTTTCCTCTCAGGATTAGGGCTGGCCGTTTATCCGTCCGCCTTCTTCCATTATCTTTTTGTCTTTCTATTGTTTGCAGGGGTACTTACCGGAATGGCCGGATTTTATTTTCATTATAGAGGGGTTGGCGTTCGTGTGGGAGGATATGCTTCCCGAAACTTCCTGATGGGGCCCCCTGTCGTCCTGCCGGTTGTATTTCTCGCCATGAGTGCTCTCGGGCTGATTGCCGTGTACTGGAGGTGAAGCGGGTGACATCGCAATCTCATTATCCGACCTACGACGTTATGAGGGAAAAGGAGCACTGGGACAAGCATACGCGCGCCATTGTTGAGGATAGACTTGACCCGGAGCCTGAATATCGTTACCTCAGCCTGCCGGAGGCAGAGACCTTGAGGGCGGTCTGCTCCATACTGGCCGGCGATTATCGGAATGAACCGATTCGCTTCGTGCTGTCTCATATAGACCGGCACCTTCACTCCAATATTGGAGAAGGTCAGCGGAAGCAGGGAGTTCCCCCCGTCAGAATTTTGATTAAACAAGCGATCCAGGCATTCGACTTTATGGCTATGTCGCGTTGGCAAACCCCCTTCCACCAATTGAAGGAAGACCAGCAGCGGCAAATTATGATCGAGCTTAGCGAAAATCGGGCCGACCCTCCCTATGTGTGGACCGGATTGCCGCAAACCGAAGTTTTCAATAAGCTGCTGACTCTGACAGTGGAAGCTTATTATTCCCATCCACTCATCTGGTCGGAAATCGGTTACGGAGGCCCGGCCTATCCTCGAGGGTACATACGCACCGCCATCGGGCAGCTCGATCCTTGGGAGGCAGAGAAAGAACGATGATCCAGCGAAAATATGCAGATGAAGAAGTTGATGTCGTCATTGTTGGGGCAGGGGCGGCCGGCGGAGTGCTGGCCAAAGAGTTAAGCGAGGCGGGAATGAGCGTCGTCGTGCTCGATGCAGGGCCGATGCGGGACCCGCAGCGGGATTTTGCGAGCGATGAGCTCTCTATGCAAAATTTAGGCTGGCAGGAGACAAGACTGGTGGATGGCTGCCATCCGCTGCAAATGGGACATAACAATTCCGGACGAGGCATCGGCGGGGGAACGGTTCATTTCACCGGGGTTTTCCTGCGCTTCCATGAATCGGACTTTCGAACGCGAACCGTGGACGGAGTGGGGGAGGATTGGCCTATAAGCTATTCGGATCTGGAACCTTATTACAGCAAAATTGAAAAAGATATTGCCGTTTCCGGCCCGAATTATTTTCCGTGGGGCAGCTTTCACGGGCCTTATCCTTATCCGGAGCGGGATCCGCTTAGCCCTAACGCTTATCTTTTTCAACAAGGCTGCAGCAAGCTGGGCATCGAAAGTGTTGTCGCTCCTTTAGCTATCCTTTCGGTCCCCTTCGAAGACCGGCCTCCTTGCATTAATCGCGGATTCTGTAATCAGGGATGTATGCCGAATGCCAAATTCAGCACCTTGATTGTTCATATCCCGAAGGCAATTAAGGCCGGGGCAGAGGTGCTTGCAGATTGCCGGGTCACACAAATTACGATGAACCATGACGGGCGGGCCAGAGGAGTCGTCTTCGTTCATGACGGTAAGACCTACGAGCAGAGGGCCAAACTGGTTATCCTTGCCGCCTTTGTCGTCGAGACCCCAAGACTGCTGCTCCATTCGGCCACCCCCCAATTTCCGGATGGATTGGCGAATCGGAGCGGATGGGTGGGCAAAGCGATTATGCCGCACAGCAGCCATGATGTTTACGCCCTTTTCGATGAAGAAGTCCGTCTGTACAAAGGAACTCCCGTACTGGCGACAACCCAGCACTATTATGCAACGGACCGCGACAGAGGTTTTGCCCGGGGCTATTCATTGCATGCGCACGGCGCTAGACCGGTCAGCTTTGCCAAAGGGATATCCGGATCTTTGGAAGGCCCCGTATGGGGAGACAGGCTGCGACAAGCCGCATTAGAATACAATTATTATGGAAGGGTGACGATGGTTGGAGAGGTGCTGCCGCATGAGGGTAACCGGGTAACTTTATCCGATGAGAAGGATGAATACGGAGTCCCGCGGGCGAAAGTTTCTTTTAGCTATGGTCACAACGATTTAGCCATGATTGAACACGCTGTGGATTCGATGAAGTCGATCTTGAAAGCGGCCGGCGGCCAGATTCGCTTTGTTGTCCCGGATACCGCCCATCTCATGGGGGGCTGCAGAATGGGAAATGATCCGGAAACGTCGGTAGTCAACTCCTATGGGCAAACTCACGATATACCCAATCTGTATATTTGTGACGCCAGCATTTTCGTGACTTCCAGTGGGGCTAATCCCACCAATACCGTCATGGCTCTTGCCGCACGGACCGCTGAACATCTGATCAATAGAGCCAAAAGGTTAGATTGATTTGATTCGATTCGCAGGTTATATTTTGACAACGAAAAAAGAGGCCGTATGGCCTCTTGTTCTTGGTCTAAGTAAATGGTGAGCCATGGAGGACTCGAACCTCCGACACCCTGATTAAAAGTCAGGTGCTCTACCGACTGAGCTAATGGCTCTTAATGAGATTATGAATGGTGGGGGATGATGGATTCGAACCACCGAACTCGTAAGAGAACAGATTTACAGTCTGCTGCGTTTGGCCACTTCGCTAATCCCCCATATGAAATCCGATATATACCGGATAATGGTGGCTCGGGACGGAATCGAACCGCCGACACGAGGATTTTCAGTCCTCTGCTCTACCGACTGAGCTACCGAGCCTTATGTATATAATGGCGGAGCTGACGGGATTCGAACCCGCGGTCTCCTGCGTGACAGGCAGGCATGTTAGGCCTCTACACCACAGCTCCACTTCGCATGGTGCCGACGAGAGGACTCGAACCTCCGACCTACGCATTACGAGTGCGTTGCTCTACCAGCTGAGCTACGACGGCTTATGGTGGACGCTGACGGGATCGAACCGCCGACCCTCTGCTTGTAAGGCAGATGCTCTCCCAGCTGAGCTAAGCGTCCATAAGATAGGTAAGAGTATGTTACCACAATTGAAAATAATGGACAAGCTTCAAAAAATAAAATAGCGGCGGAGGGGATCGAACCCCCGACCTCACGGGTATGAACCGTACGCTCTAGCCAGCTGAGCTACGCCGCCATATACAGGTAAACTGTGGCGGAGAGAGAGGGATTCGAACCCTCGCACCGCTTACGCAGTCTAACCCCTTAGCAGAGGGTCCCCTTATAGCCACTTGGGTATCTCTCCATAATTTATTCCCTGAAAACTAGTAGCGAATTTAGCGATTCATCCATTGTGGATCCATGATCATGTATAG
>NZ_JBHTIU010000086.1:0-44470 GCF_042677205.1 Paenibacillus residui | reverse complement strand
CCGAACACGACCGTTAAGCCCTCCAGCGCCGATGGTACTTGGACCGAAGGGTCCTGGGAGAGTAGGGCGTTGCCAAGCGGACCAAGGAGTACTCACTGGATATTATATCCGGTGGGTACTCTTTTTTTGTCTATTGGCCCATTTGTAACCGATCGGCAACTTCTTCCGCCGCCTTTTCGTCTATATTAAGGAAAAGGAGGATAAAGATGAACAAGCTGGATAACAAAAATGCGGAAATGGCCCCGGAATCCCGGATGACCCGGCGAACATTTTTAAAAACTGGCGGAAGGCTGTTTGCCGGAATGTTGATTTTGCCAATACCGGCTTACGGTTATGCGAGATACGCAGAACCACGCTGGGTCCAGACGAATAAGGTGCCGTTGACCTTGGACCGGCTTCCTGAGGCCATGTCCGGGATGAGGCTTCTTCAATTCAGCGATGTTCATCTGGGCCCTTATTATTCCCCTGATGCTCTGATACAGTTAGTGGAGAGGATAAATAATCTCAACCCCGATTTGGTATGTTTTACTGGCGATTTGTATGATTCCGCAATATTTTCGGAGAAAGACGTTATCGAAGCCTTATCCGGCGTCAAGGCGGCTTATGGCAAGTTTGCCGTGTTGGGCAACCATGACTACATCGACAGTGCGGTACAGGTATCGAAGTTATGGAAGGCTTCCGGATTTCAACTGCTTAAGAACAATGCGTTCAAAATAACAAAGGACCGGGAAAGTATAATTGTTGCGGGAGTGGATGATTTTGTCAAAGGAAGGCCCGATTTGGCTAAAGCATTGAATAGAGCCGATCCTTCCGTGTTTACACTGCTGTTATCCCATGCTCCCGATTTCGCAGACACGGCCTCGCGCTATCCGGTAGATCTGCAGTTGTCCGGACACAGCCATGGCGGTCAGGTGAGGCTGCCATGGATCGGGCCTATTGTTACCCCGCTCGGAGCCAAGAAGTATGTAGATGGGCTGTACAAGCTCAAAGAAGGAAAGTTCTTTTTGTACGCAAACAGAGGGATCGGCGTCAGTTTGCATCCGGTTCGTTTTTGCTGCAGACCGGAGCTAACCCTGTTTGAACTGCACAGAAGCTCGGCAGGCGAATGAAAGCCAAGCGGAACGGAAAGAATAATGAAAATAACCAAGCTCCGACAAAAAGAAAAAGCAGGAGGGGGGATTCGATGAAAAGATTGAATAACCCGGTCTTTCTTGTCTGTTTGTCAGCGATTCTCTACGCCGTTGTCGGATTAATGTATATGCCGTGGATGCCCGAAGCCGTTACGGCCTCGTTCGGCTTCCTCGGAACGGAGCAAGGCTCGGAAGGGAAGCTGGTTTCCTTATGGGCCCGGTGGGCTGTAGGAATTAGCATGTCGATGCTGCTTTTGTTTATTATTCAATGGAGTCTCGGCTCCAATTTGCACAAGTGGGTCCTTGTTCTTCAACTGGCACTCATTTCTATTTGCATGGCCGCTCAATTTCCTCCGCTTCTGTTATGGGGACTGTTTGCTTTGACGGACACGATGCCGCCGGGGACAAGCATGTTTTGGCTGCATCTCCTTCTTTTGCTGCTGGCAGGCTGGACCTTCATTCGGTTAATAGATCAGCTTAAATTGGGTAATGCTTTCGAAAATCCGTTAAAATCCGAATGAGAACCAGGGGTTTTCAACTAAAAAACGAACTTTCCAAAAGACGAACATTATAATGTTCGTCTTTTTGTTGACAGGGCTCGTAGGAGGCTGTTAGAATGAAGGGGAAAGCTGTAATTAGCTTGTTAGACCAATAGAATATAGCTAGACTCGTATAATCACAGGAATACGGCCTGTAAGTCTCTACCCAAGAACCGTAAATTTTTGGACTACGAGTTTGGAATTATCCCATTAGAACAGCGCCCAGCGCTGTCTTGATGCGTGCTGTCATGTCTGGAGGACGAGTAAGTCGGGAGCGCAGACTCATTGGAATGCCTTCCTTCCCGGATTTGTATAGCAAGCGCAAGATGAGAGAATTTAAAGAGCGGACAGCGTTTGGCTGGAAGTGTTCTTAAGGGTCCGAACTCGTTTGTCCGTCAGATTGATAGCCTATCTAGCGGACTTTTTTTGCCGCAACCGAATATTTTCCTTCATTTTTGCAGGAGTCGGAATCCACATGGAATGAACTTTTTGGGGTTGTTTTATTTTGCAGCCCTGACTTGGGAACGATAAATATTGAGGAAAGAGGGATGCATGTGTCGGCTGTTGTCGGGATCATAATGGGAAGTCAGTCGGATTGGGAAACGATGAAGCATGCATGCGATATATTGGATGAACTGGAAATTCCTTATGAGAAGAAAGTAGTATCCGCCCACCGGACCCCGGACCTGATGTTTCAATATGCGGAAACCGCAGTGGAACGCGGACTTAAGGTCATTATTGCCGGTGCAGGGGGGGCCGCTCATCTGCCTGGAATGGTAGCGTCCAAGACGCCGCTTCCGGTCATTGGCGTCCCCGTTCAGTCCGCTGCGCTTAACGGGCTTGATTCGCTTCTGTCGATCGTACAGATGCCCGGCGGAATTCCCGTGGCCACGGTAGCGATCGGCAAGGCAGGAGCTACGAATGCGGGCTTGTTGGCCGCACAGATGCTGGGGGCACATGATCCTGCCATCCAGCGCAAAATCATCCAACGCCGCGAAAGCATCCGTCAAGCGGTGACAGAAAGCAGTGACTTGTTATGAACGGACAAACGCCAAGACATGTCCATAAGATAGAGAACAGCATGCAGCCTATCCTTCCGGGAAGCACCATCGGTGTGCTGGGGGGAGGACAGTTGGGCCGGATGCTTGCTTTAGCCGGTCGCCATATGGGTTACCGGTTTGTGACGTTGGATCCGACGGAAGACAGCCCTTGCGGGCAAGTGGCGGATCGCCAAATCACGGCCGCCTATGACGATGCCGAAGCCGCCCGCGAGCTTGCTGCGCTGTCCGATGTCATTACCTATGAATTCGAGAATGTCGATGCGGGTGTAGCGGCGATGCTCGAATCGGCCTCTCGGGTTCCGCAAGGAAGCGCACTGCTCTTTACGACTCAGCACCGTCTGAGGGAGAAGAGAGCCATTGAAGCTGCCGGAGTGCCGGTGGCCCCTTATGAGGAAATCTCAAGTGCCGCCCATCTGCGTGAAGCGGTTGGAAGATTCGGGACACCTTGCGTACTCAAGACGGCGACCGGGGGCTATGACGGCAAGGGGCAGTGGGTGATCCGCGAAGAGAGTCAGGCTGACGAGGCTTATGCCGAATTGAGCCGGACGGGAACGGAGCTAGTTCTGGAGAAGTTCATCCGTTTTGAACGCGAGCTGTCGGTTATTGCGGCAAGGAACCCGCGGGGCGAGGTCCGGGCTTTTCCGGTAGCGGAGAATGTGCACCAGGACAATATCCTTCATCTGTCTATCGTGCCGGCCCGGATATCCCGGGATGTCCTGCAGCGCGCCGAGAAGATGGCGGTGCAAATCGCCGAATCGTTAAACGTCATAGGCCTTATTGCGGTGGAGATGTTCCTGACACCGGAAGGGGAGCTGTTCGTCAACGAACTGGCGCCGCGACCGCATAATTCGGGCCACTATACGATGGAAGCCTGTGCGACTTCCCAGTTCGAGCAGCATATCCGCGCGGTCTGCAACTTGCCGCTCGGCTCCACCAGGCTCCTGACCCCGGTCGTAATGGTCAACATACTGGGGGAGCATGTCGAGCCGCTGCTGGAATGGGCGGGCAAGCAGACGGAAGAGGATTCGCGGGTTAGTCCCAAGATCCACCTCTACGGCAAGAAAGAAGCGAAGACGAAGCGGAAGATGGGGCATGTTAATTTGCTCGTCGAAGATATCCGGGATGCGTTCGATTGGATCGAACGAACCGGGATATGGAGCCGGTAAAACAGCTTGAAGCTCAATTCTACATTAGCGGAGGTTCCTTATGATTGAAAGATATTCACGACCTGAGATGGCAGCCATTTGGACAGAAGAGAATAAATTCAAGGCCTGGCTGGAAGTCGAGATTTTATCCTGTGAAGCCTGGTCCGAGCTCGGGATTATTCCGCGTGAGGATGTCCGGCAGATCAGAGCCAAGGCCGGCTTCTCGCTCGACCGCATCTATGAGATCGAACAGGAAACCCGGCACGATGTCATTGCCTTCACCCGGGCCGTATCCGAATCACTTGGCCCGGAGCGCAAATGGGTTCATTACGGGCTGACCTCGACCGATGTGGTGGATACGGCACTTGGATATCTGCTGCTGCAGGCTAATCGGATTTTGGAGCAGGATATCCTTCGCTTCCTGGACATTCTGAAGGACAAAGCGATTGCCCACAAAGATACGGTCATGATGGGAAGAACCCATGGGGTTCATGCCGAGCCGACCACCTTCGGCCTGAAAATGGCGCTCTGGCACGAGGAGATGAAGCGCAATCTGGAGCGATTCCGGATGGCGGCCGACGGTGTTCAATACGGCAAAATTTCCGGGGCGGTCGGAACATACGCCAACATCGATCCTTTCATTGAACAATACGTCTGCGAGAAGCTCGGCACGAAACCGGCTCCCATCTCCACGCAGACGCTCCAGAGAGACCGCCATGCCGAATATATGGCGACTCTCGCTCTCATTGCTACATCGATCGATAAGTTTGCCACGGAGATCCGGGCTCTGCAGAAGAGCGAGTTCCGCGAGGTGGAGGAGCCTTTTGCCAAGGGGCAGAAAGGGTCTTCCGCGATGCCGCACAAGCGCAACCCGATCGGCTGCGAGAATATGTCCGGACTGGCCAGGGTGATTCGCGGGCATATGATATCTGCTTACGAGAATGTGACCTTATGGCATGAACGGGACATTTCCCACTCTTCCGTAGAGAGAATTATACTGCCGGACGCGACCATTCTGCTGAACTATATGCTGAACCGGTTCTCCAACATCGTACAGAACCTGACCGTCTTCCCGGAAAATATGAAGCGCAATATGCAGTCGACCTACGGGGTTCCTTTCTCCGGAAGAGTCATGACGAAGCTGATTGACAAAGGCCTTAGCCGCGAGCAGGCATATGATACAGTCCAGCCCAAAGCAATGCAGGCCTGGGAGGAACAGCGTTCCTTCCACGATATATTGAGCGGGGACAGCTCGATTAGCGCTCTGCTGAGTCCGGAGGAACTGGCGGACTGCTTTGATCCCGGCTGGCATCTGAAGCATGTGGATACGGTATTTAAACGGTTAGGATTCATTTGATCGCAAGCGGAACGAGTTAAGACAGCAAGGACCTGTGCAGGGCAGGCCCGATTGGAGGGGAAGCCATTGAACAACCCGAATGCGATTGCGACGGCAGTAGATTACATTCAAGCCCCGCTGGTGTACAAAGGCAAGGTGCGCGAGCTGTATGATCTCGGGGAGCACTACCTGATTGCGGTTACTGACCGTATCTCGGCTTTTGACTATGTGCTTAAGCCGGCGGTTCCATCCAAGGGCGAGGTGCTCAACCAACTGAGCAAGTTTTGGTTCGGGAAGACGGAATCGATTATTCCCAATCATATGATTCATGCCGATGCAGACCGGCTGAGTCCGTTCATCCAACAGCCCGACCTGCTGCGGAACCGGATCATGGTAACACGCAAGGCCGAGAGAATCGATATTGAATGTGTCGTCCGCGGTTATATTACCGGCGGAGGCTGGAGGAAGTATAAGGAAACAGGTGAAATCAACGGTCACAAGCTGCCTGCCGGCCTGCGAAAAAATGAACGTTTGGCCGAGCCGATCTTCACTCCGGCCGCCAAGAATGACGTTGGGCATGACGAGGATATTAGCATAGAGCGAATGAAGGAGCTGGTCGGCGAGCGGCTGACGGAGCAACTGATGGCCGCCAGTCTCCGGCTGTACCAATTCGCGCATGATTACTGTGGAAGCAAGGGCGTCATTCTTGCGGATACGAAATTTGAATTCGGTCTGATAGACGGCCGAATCCTGCTGATCGATGAAGCGGTTACCCCCGATTCATCCCGCTTCTGGGCCCGGGAGAACTATGCGCTCGACATAGAGATTGACAGCATGGACAAGGAGCCGGTCCGCACCTATCTGGCGGGCTCCGGCTGGGACAGGAACAGCGAGCCGGAGGAGCTTCCGGAGGAAGTCGTCCGAGCGACATCGGAGCGGTATCGGGAGATTTATAGAAGACTGGTTTCCTGAATTTATTTATTATAACCATTATCTTGGTTTAGGAGGAACAATGAAGATGATTAAGGCTACCGTTTATGTAACGATCAAGCAAAGCGTGCTGGACCCTCAGGGCAATGCCGTTCAAGGCGCACTGCATTCCATGGGTTTTGCGGAAGTGGGCAAGGTCAGAATCGGCAAGTATTTGGAGCTGGAGCTGGATACCGATAACCGCGAGGAAGCCGAAGCCCGTTTGAAGGAAATGTGCGAGAAGCTGCTGGCCAATACGGTAGTGGAAGACTACCGCTTCGAGTTGGCTTAGTTGAAACGGCGATAAGACATTCAACAACGATCACATTCTCTTTGAGGAGGGTAAAAAATGAACTTTGCGGTTCTCGTATTCCCGGGATCGAATTGCGACATCGATTGTTACAAGGCGGTAGAAGAAACGATCGGGCAGCCGGTCTCGTATGTTTGGCATACAGAAACAGATTTAAGCCAATATGACTGCATTATTGTGCCTGGCGGCTTCTCCTACGGGGATTATCTCCGCTGCGGGGCGATCGCCCGGTTTGCGCCGGTCATGAGCGCGCTCGTTCAGGCGGCCCAGGAAGGCAAATATATTATCGGAATATGCAACGGATTTCAAATCCTTACGGAAGCAGGTCTTCTTCCCGGAGCGCTGCTGCGCAACCGGACGCTTAAATTCCGCTGTCACCCGGTCACTCTGGAGGTCGTCAATGCGAATACTCCGTTTACAAGCGAATACAAGGAAGGCGAACAAATCAATATTCCGATCGCTCACGGTGAAGGAAACTACTATTGCGATGCAGATACGTTGAAGGAGCTTCAGGAGAATAACCAGATTGTTTTCCGGTACGCGGGCGAAAATCCCAATGGCTCCGTAGACAATATTGCCGGAATCTGCAGCAAGGACGGACGTATTGTCGGTATGATGCCGCATCCGGAGAGAGCGGTTAACGAGCTTTTGGGCTCTGAGGACGGCAAACGGATGTTTACTTCGATTTTGAACAGATGGAGGGGGAAAAATGGCGCAGCAGCTATCGGCTAAAGAACCGAACGCCGAACAAATTGCAGAGCAGCAAATTTATAAGCAAATGGGCGTGACGGATGAAGAATACGGCTTAATCTGCGGGTTCCTCGGACGCAAGCCGAATTATGTGGAGATTGGCGTATTCAGCGTTATGTGGTCCGAGCACTGCTCCTATAAAAACTCCAAGCCCGTTCTGAGAAGGTTCCCGGTTACCGGTCCGCGTGTCTTGATGGGGCCGGGAGAAGGAGCGGGAATTGTTGATATCGGCGACAATCAGGCGGTTGTTTTCAAAATAGAGAGTCATAATCATCCCTCGGCCGTAGAGCCGTATCAAGGAGCGGCCACCGGAGTGGGCGGAATTATCCGCGACATTTTCTCTATGGGTGCTCGTCCCGTCGCATTGCTCAATTCCCTTCGTTTCGGCAAGCTCGACAATGCGCGGGTGAAATATTTGTTCGAGAATGTCGTATCGGGGATTGCCGGGTACGGGAACTGCATCGGGATTCCGACCGTAGGCGGAGAAGTGATGTTCGATGAAAGCTACGAAGGAAATCCGTTGGTTAACGCCATGTGCGTCGGTCTGATCGATCACGACAAGATTCAGAGGGGCGTTGCTCAAGGAGTCGGTAACCCCGTGTTCTATGTCGGTCCGGCCACCGGACGGGACGGAATTCATGGAGCGACCTTCGCCTCTGAAGAAATTACCGAGGAGTCGGAAGCGAAGCGGACGGCCGTTCAAGTAGGCGATCCGTTCATGGAGAAGCTGGTGATGGAAGCTTGTCTCGAGCTGATCAATTCGGGTATCGTCGTCGGCATTCAGGATATGGGGGCTGCAGGATTGACCTGCTCCAGTGCGGAGATGGCCAGCAAGGCGGGCAACGGTATGGAGCTGTATCTGGATGAAGTGCCTCAGCGGGAGGAAGGAATGACTCCCTACGAGATGATGCTGTCGGAATCGCAGGAGCGGATGCTGTTTGTCGTGAAGCCTGAGCATGAGGAGCAGGCTAAGGCGATTTTTGAACGCTGGGGCCTTATTTGTTCCAAGGTAGGGAAAGTGACCGACGACGGCCGTCTGCGGCTGATCCATCACGGTGAAGTAGTGGGCGATATGCCGGTCAAGGCGCTGGTGGACGAATGCCCGGTTTATCATAAGCCTTCCCGGGAGCCCGAGTATTATGCGCGGCAGCAGAGCTTCGACGCGGCTTCCTATCCGGAGGTAACGGATTTGGAGGGGGCCCTTAAGCAGGTGCTTGCTTCTCCGACGGTAGCCAGCAAGGAATGGGTATACAACCAATATGATTACATGGTGCGTACAAGTACGGCGGTTCGTCCGGGTTCGGACGCGGCGGTCGTGACGGTGCCGGGTACGCGCAAGGCGTTGGCGATGACTACGGATTGCAACAGCCGCTATGTTTATCTGGATCCCGAAACCGGGGGCCGAATTGCGGTCAGCGAGGCGGCCCGCAACGTCGTTTGCTCGGGGGCCGAACCGTTGGCGGTTACGGACAACCTCAACTTTGGAAGTCCGGAGAAGCCGGAAATTTTCTGGCAGTTGGAAAAAGCGGTGGACGGCATGGCCGAAGCTTGCCGTGAGCTGAATGCCCCGGTCATCGGAGGCAATGTCAGCCTTTATAACGAAAATACGAAGGGCGCCATCTACCCGACCCCGGTCATCGGAATGGTCGGTCTGGTGCAGGACGTGGATCATATTACGACACAGGGCTTCAAGAATGAGGGAGACGTTGTCCTGCTTCTCGGTGAGACGAAAGCGGAGCTCGGGGGAAGCGAATTCCAATATGTTCTTCACGGCAAAACAGAAGGAAGACCGCCTCAGCTTGACCTCGCGGTGGAGAAGAAGCTGCAGCTAGCGGTGCTGAAGGCGATCCGCGAAGGTCTGGTCGCTTCGGCTCACGACTTGTCGGAAGGCGGATTGGCCGTAGCCCTGGCCGAATCGTGCATCAGCGGAAATATCGGAGCGCAAATTTCCTGGAGCAGCGAGCTTCGCAACGACATCGCTCTGTTCAGTGAGAGTCAGTCCCGCATTCTTATCAGCACCTCGCCCGACAAGGCGGATGAACTGAAGCGCCTCTTTGCGGAAGCAGGGGTGTCTTGTGAAGCGATAGGAGCAGTCGGCGGAACGGACCTTGCTGTAGACATCAACGGCAAGCCGGTTCTCCGTTCTTCGGTGGAAGAGCTGGAGAAGGTTTGGAAGGATGCGATCCCATGCCTCATGAAAGCCTGAATCGTTCCCGTTATTGGGACGGAGACTACTACAATGAAGGAATGGATGCGGCCACGTTCGACAAGCTGAAGGAAGAATGCGGGGTTTTCGGGGTGTACGGTCACCCCGAGGCTTCCGCACTTTCCTTTTTCGGCTTGCATGCGCTCCAGCATCGCGGCGAGGAAAGCGCCGGGATCTGCACGACCGATGGCAAGGAATTTTATTACCATCGGGACATGGGGCTCGTCAAGGAAGTGTTCGACAACGATCGTCTGATCTCTCTTAAGGGCTCGACGGCGATCGGCCATGTCCGTTATTCGACCTCCGGCGAAAGCCAACTGCAAAATGCACAGCCGCTCGTCTTCAAATACCGCGGCGGGGATATGGCGATCGCGACGAACGGCAATCTGGTCAATGCAGCCGAAATCCGCAGAGAGCTGGAGGAGCAGGGCTCCATCTTCCAGACCACAAGCGATACGGAGGTAGTTATCCACCTGATCGCGAGGTCTCAGCAGGAGGATATCGTTGAAGCGGTCAAGGAGGCGCTGCGCCGGCTTGTCGGCGGCTTTGCTTTTCTCATTCTGGTGAACGATCAATTATTCGTTGCCCAGGATCCGCACGGTCTTCGCCCTCTTGTGATCGGCAAGCTCGGGGACGCTTATGTATTCGCTTCGGAAACCTGCGCCTTCGAGACCGTTGGAGCGACATACCTGCGGGACATAGCTCCCGGCGAGCTGTTGATCGTTAATCAGGACGGGATGAGGGAAGATCGGTTCGCTCCCATGCAGAGACGGGCCATCTGTGCGATGGAATATATTTATTTCTCCCGTCCGGACAGTGATTTGGACAATATCAATCTGCATTCCGCCCGCAAGCGGATGGGACAGAAGCTGGCGATGGAAGCGTTCGTGGATGCGGATGTAGTCACCGGCGTACCTGATTCCAGCATATCTGCCGCTATTGGCTATGCCGAACAGACCGGCATCCCGTATGAACTTGGCTTAATCAAGAACCGCTATACGGGCCGGACCTTCATTCAGCCAAGCCAAGAGCTTCGCGAGCGCGGCGTGAAGATGAAGCTGAGCGCAGTCCGCAAGGTGGTCGAAGGCAAGAGGGTGGTTATGATCGACGACTCCATCGTTCGGGGCACAACCAGCTTGCGGATCGTCAATATGCTGCGGGAAGCCGGGGCCAAAGAGGTGCATGTGAGGATTACCTCTCCGCCTTATATGAATCCTTGCTTCTATGGGATCGATACTCCCAGCCGCAATAATTTGATCGCGGCCAGTAAATCGGTGGAGGAAATCCGCCAGGCGATTAATGCGGATTCGCTTCATTTTCTAAGCAAGGATGGTTTACTGGAAGCGATCGGTCGCCCGCAGGGAGAACATAACCGCGGGATGTGCACCGGCTGCTTCGACGCCGATTATCCTACGGAAGTGAACGACGAGGACGGAAGCTGCGGCTGTTAACCGGATAGTCCGGTGAAGGAAGGGCTGCTGAGCCTCTTTGAGGCAGGTGAGCGGGCAGAGGCAAGCTGAGCAAGTAGAGGCAAGCAGATCGAGAGAGGCGTGCAGAGTAAGCGAAGGCAAGCGGATCGAGAGAGGCAAGCTAAGCAAGCGAAGGCAAGCAGATCGAGAGAAGCGTGCAGCGTAAGCGAAGGCAAGTCGTGTCTTGCTGCAAGAAGCTTCGAACTGGAAGAGCTTTGGCAGTCTGCAGTAACGAATACATTTGGTACAGGAGTGGAGACGATGTCAGAGGCGTATAAACAGGCGGGCGTTGATATTGCCGCAGGCAATGAGGCTGTGGAGCGGATGAAGAAGCATGTGCGCCGGACGTTCCGGCCCGAGGTGCTGACCGATCTGGGAGGCTTCGGAGCGCTGTTCGGCTTGAATAAGGATAAGTACGAAGAGCCGGTGCTCGTCTCGGGAACGGACGGGGTCGGAACGAAGCTGAAAATCGCTTTTGCAATGGATAAGCATGATACGATCGGCATCGATGCGGTCGCCATGTGCGTTAACGATATAGTAGTGCAGGGAGCGGAGCCTCTGTTCTTCCTCGACTATTTGGCCAGCGGCCGGATTGTTCCCGAGAAAATTGAAGCAGTCGTTCAGGGGATTGCCGAAGGCTGCGTACAATCGGGCTGTGCCCTGATCGGCGGGGAAACAGCGGAGATGCCGGGAATGTACGCGGATGGAGAATATGATATCGCCGGCTTTGTTGTTGGCGTCGTGGACAAGGCGAAGCTGATTGACGGCTCCCGAATTGCACCGGGCGATGTTGTGCTGGGGATGGCATCTAGCGGAGTTCACAGCAACGGCTTTTCCCTGGTCCGCAAGCTCCTGTTGGAGACCAAAGGCTATAAGCTGGAGCAATCGTTCGATGAATTGGGAGGCCGCTTGGGAGACGTTCTTCTCGAGCCGACCAAAATCTATGTGAAACCGGTGCTGTCCCTGCTTGAGCGAATCGAAGTCAAAGGGATGGTCCATGTAACCGGTGGCGGATTCATCGAGAATATCCCGCGGGTGCTGCCGGAAGGGACGGACGTTCGGATCGACTACGGTTCTTGGTCGATTCCTCCGATATTCGGCATGATGCAGAGAGAGGGAGAGATCAGCTACCGAGACATGTTCACTACATTTAACATGGGAATCGGCATGATGCTGATCGTAGCTCCGGATCAGGCGGAGGAAGCGATGAAAATCGCGGAGCAGAACGGCGAACCGCTTCGCAAAATAGGGGAAGTGATCCCCGGGAACCGGCGGGTCGTCTTCACGGGAGTAGAAGTATGAGCAAGCCTTTCAGGATAGCAGTGTTTGCCTCCGGAAGCGGATCAAATTTCCAAGCAATTACGGATGCGGTGAAGGCGGGACGGCTTGATGTGGAGCTCGGCCTTCTAGTATGCGATAAACCGCAGGCGGCGGTGGTTGATAGAGCGGATAGGGCGGGCATCCCGTCCTTCGTTTTTCGTCCCCGGGAGTTCTCTTCCAGAGAGGAATATGAGCGAGAGATTGTCAAGAGGTTAAAGGAGCACGATATCGATCTCGTCGTGCTGGCCGGTTACATGAGGCTGATTACCGAGACGCTCGTGACTCCTTATTACGGACGGATGATTAATATCCATCCTTCTCTGCTTCCTTCTTTCCCCGGTTTGAATGCGGTGGAGCAGGCGCTGGAGCATGGTGCGAAAGTGACCGGAGTAACCGTACATTATGTGGACGGAGGAATGGATACCGGCCCTATCATCGCCCAGCGGGCGTTAGCCATCGGGGAAGGGGAATCGGCGGAATCGCTGACGGAACGAATTCATAAGATCGAGCATGAGCTCTATCCGGAAGTCATTCAGTGGGTTCGCGAAGACCGGGTGCGGTTGGACGGACGTAGGGTACGGGTTATAATGTAAAAAGTGTCCGGCCAGGCCGAGGCATTTTTACGGATACCGGTGGAAACGTGATTGATGGTTAGATTTGTAGTGATAGGTATCTTTATATTCGCTATATCGTTTGATGCCCGGCCTTTTTAGTGTAAAAGTGTGGAAGTCTTCGGGCCGTCGTATAGGGGGCCAACCGGTATTTAGTTACGGCTTTCGCTTGAACCACCGATACAACGGTATCAAGGACCAGCAAAAATGCAGGTCTTTGAAAGGATTATAGCCAAAAATAGCAAATCAAAAGCAAAAGTGCAGGTAAATTTAGCGATTTGGCTGATTTTTCGCTTTTGGCGGCGAATGACCTGCAGATTTGCGCGTCTTTCCCGGGATTTACCGAATGTTCGCAAAAAGACCTGCACTTCTGCATGTCTTTAAGACGAAACGGGCACAAGTGAGTCGGGATTCGCCGAAAGTTTTTTAGGCAGAGTTTGCATTGTAACGTTAATACAAAACAAGGAGGATGATCCGATGGCCATTCGAAGGGCACTGATCAGTGTCTCGGATAAAACGGGAATTGTAGAATTCGCCACCGAGCTAGCCAAGCAGGGAGTACAAATCATTTCGACCGGCGGCACCCAAAAGCTTCTTAAAGAACAGGGAGTGCCTGTCATCGGCATATCGGAAGTGACCGGCTTCCCCGAAATTATGGATGGACGGGTTAAGACTCTTCATCCGGCGGTACACAGCGGGCTGTTGGCCGTGCGCGACAATGAGGAGCACCAGGCGCAAATGAAAGAGCTGGGACTCGATTATATCGATCTTGTCGTCGTCAATCTGTACCCGTTCGCGGCGACAATCGCCAAGCCGGATGTAACGTATGCGGAAGCGATTGAAAATATCGATATCGGCGGACCGACCATGCTCCGTTCTGCGGCAAAAAATCATGCTTTCGTGACGGTGGTGGTGGATGCTCAGGATTACTCCCAGGTGCTTGAGGAAATCCGTTCCTCCGGCGATACGACTCTGGAAACGCGTAAACGGCTTGCAGCCAAAGTTTTCCGCCATACGGCCGCTTACGATTCGCTTATTTCGAATTATCTGTCTGGGCAGACCGGCGAGGTATTCCCGGAAAAATATACCGTCACCTACGAGAAAATACAGGAGCTGCGTTACGGGGAGAACCCTCACCAGAAGGCTGCTTTTTATCGGGAGCCGTTGGCGCTGGGCGGCAATATTACGACAGCGGAGAAGCTGCACGGCAAAGAATTATCTTATAACAATATTAACGATGCGAATGCGGCCCTGCAGATCATTCAGGAATTCGAGGAGCCTGCCGTTGTGGCGGTTAAACATATGAATCCTTGCGGAGTAGGCATCGGAGAGACGATCCTCCATGCTTATCAAAAAGCTTTCGAAGCCGATCCGGTTTCGATTTTCGGGGGCATTATCGCCGCTAATCGGGCCATTGATGAGGCCACTGCCCGGCAGATGCACGAAATTTTCCTGGAAATCATTATTGCTCCGGAGTTTACCCCGGAAGCCCGGGAGATTTTGCAACAGAAGAAGAATCTCCGTTTGTTGAAGCTTGGCGAGATCCGGAAGGATGGCAAAGAAACCTTCAACATAACGACAATCGAGGGCGGCATGCTTATTCAGGAAGCTGACCGGCACCGTATCGGCGAAGACGATTTGAAGGTCGTTTCGGAGAGGAAGCCTACGGACGAGGAATTGAAGCAGCTGCTGTTTGCGTGGAAAGTCGTTAAGCATGTGAAATCCAATGCGATTCTGCTGGCGGCCGATAATATGACCGTAGGCGTAGGCGCCGGGCAGATGAACCGGGTGGGAGCGGCCAAAATCGCGATCGAGCAGGCGGGAGACAAAGCTAGAGGAGCGGTTCTGGCATCCGATGCCTTCTTCCCGATGGGAGATACGCTGGAGCTTGCCGCCAAGGCAGGAATTACCGCCGTTATTCAGCCGGGAGGCTCCATCCGGGACGAGGAGTCCATCCGCGTCGCCAATGAGAACGGCATCGCGATGATCATGACCGGAGTCAGACATTTCAAGCATTAATGCACGCAATGGATTCGGATCGGAAGCCGAATTGCGGCGTTCTATAGATGAATGGAGGTGCCCTCCCGATGCGGGTAATGGTTATCGGCCGCGGAGGCCGTGAACATGCGATTATATGGGCGTTGAAACGAAGCCCGAAAGTAAGCAAGCTCTATTGTGCGCCGGGTAACGGAGGAATTTCCCTGCTGGCCGAATGTGTGCCGATACAGGAGAATGATTTCGCCGCGATCTCCGAATTCGCTCTGAAGGAAAATATCGACCTGGTCTTCGTGGCACCGGACGATCCGTTATCGGATGGATTGGTCGACTATTTGGAAGCAGCCAATATCCGGGCGTACGGCCCCCGCAAGAATGCCGCGGAAATTGAAGGCAGTAAAGTATTTACCAAGCGACTGCTCAAAAAATACAACATTCCTACAGCGGCCTACGAATCGTTCGATGATTATGAACAGGCATTGGCTTATTTGCGTTTGCAGAAGCTGCCGATTGTCATTAAAGCGGACGGATTGGCCGCCGGTAAGGGAGTAGTCGTTGCCCATGCGCTGGAGGAAGCGGAAAAGGCGCTTTACGATATGATGGTCGGGCAGGTGTTCGGTAAATCCGGCAATCAAGTCGTTATTGAAGAGTTTCTGCAAGGACAGGAAATGTCGCTGCTCGCCTTTGTGGATGGCACGGTGGTGCGACGTATGGTACCTTCCCAAGACCACAAGCCCGTCTTTGACGGAGATCAGGGGCCTAACACGGGCGGGATGGGAACGTATTCGCCGGTTCCGCATATCTCTTCCGCCATCGTGGAAGAAGCATGGGAAACGATCGTGCAGCCGACGGCTGAAGCTATGGTCAAGGAAGGACGGCCGTTCCGGGGCGTCCTGTATGCGGGACTGATGATTACCGAAGAAGGCCCGAAAACGATTGAATTCAACGCCCGCTTCGGAGATCCGGAGACACAGGTCGTGCTGCCGAGGCTGCAGACCGATCTGATGGACATCATTCTGGCCAGCCTCGAAGGCCGCTTGGGAGATATTGAAATTCGTTGGAGCGAGGAAGCGGCGGTTTGCGTCATTCTGGCATCCGAAGGCTATCCCGGCTCCTATCCGAAAGGGCTGCCGATTGAAGGGCTGGATGAAGTTGGCGATTCCCTTGTATTCCATGCCGGTACGGCGCTGCAGAATGGTGAATTCGTCACGAACGGAGGCCGGGTGCTTGGAGTCGTCGGCCTTGGCAAAGACATTGCGGAAGCCAGGGAGAAGGCCTATGCGGATGCGGACAGGATACGTTTCCAAGGGAAGCATTATCGAACCGACATAGCGAAGAAAGCCTTGGTATAATTTGAATACCAACCCTAATGAAGCCGTTCGGGTTTCTCGTAAAGAGAACCGGACGGCTTTTTCCTATGCAGGAATAGCGTTTCGATGCTTTGGTCGGGGGATACCGAGGGATGCCATGCCAACAAGGAATCCTTCTTCCTGGGCGTACGGTGCTGCTTGATACAGTAGGACCGGAGCAACAAGCTAAGAACGGTCCCCACGGCCTTTTCTCAAAAGTTCATGATAGATCATCAGTTCATCGCGATGTGTGCAAACCCAATAGATCGCGTAAGCAACTCCCGCAAATAGAATGAGTGAAAACCAGCGCTGACTTAAAAAATCCAAGATAACATTCATAACATTCCGCCTTTTTATTGATGAATGAGGCTAAAGTGAGTCTTTAGCAAGCCCCGTCTTTCCCTTTCCCTGACTGCACATCGCTTAGTTTACCCGGATTCCAAAGTTTCAGCTTCCTCTAATATTGGTTATTGATTAAGGTTCCCCTTTGTTTATTTTTCTTATTCGGACTTAAAGCCAGAGTATATAGTGGATTCTTTTGTACGAATACGGATGCGGAGCCAAGGGGCTCGTTAGTCAAGAGGGCAGTAGAGGCTGGAGGGGTGGCAGAGGAGAGCCAAAAGAGTGCGTGAGACCATCGAGAGGGCTGATGAGGCTAAATGAAAAGGTAGGCGGCGCACTTTAGAGGGCTAGAGGGAAATGGCGTTCGTCGTCGAGAGGGTGGTGGAGTAGAACCGAAAGAGTTCGTTCAACTATCAAGGGGTGGCAGAGGAGAGCCAAAAGAGTGCGTCCGACCATCGAAAGGGCTGATGAGACTAACAGAAAAGGTACGTGGCGCACTTTAGAGGGCAAGAGGTTAATGGTGACAGATTGGGTTTTACAAAAAATGACAAATACTGTGAACGTTTTGCTGATATAGGTCGCTTTGTTTCGTATTTTGTCGCTTCTCCGGTCCCAAAACAGGCTTTATGTGCGAAAGGTGTAGTAGGAAGTGGGTTGCGTCTGTATACAGCCGGCATAAGCGTTAGTCCAACGAATCGGGATCGATAAGCCATCCCTGATTTTTTTCGGACGGATGAATTGAGGCGCCGAGGAGCGGGGAAATTGCCAAATTCCTGCGATAATACATCAATTTTGAAGCGAATTTTGATAATGGAAAGAAAAGCCTGCGATAATACATGAATTTTTACGAAAGCCTTCTAAATCGTTACTTCGACCGGAAAAAAGATGCACTTTCGCAGGCTTTGTTTCAAGGGAGCGTAAACACACCGAAAAAGATGCACTTTTGCAGGTTTTAATCCAGAAGTCTAGGAACTTATCAAGTTTTTTTAATGCCCTACTAGCAGGTGAAGTGAGAGAGAGACTCCGACAAGTAGGGTTTCCGATTTCCGCACGGTTGAAACTGATTATTTGACTTTTCGAAGATTCATAATGCGGCATTCGCAAAAAAATTAAACACGCAAAGGAATTGAAATAATGGATAAATTTAAAAAATACGTGGAGAACCAACTGGACAAAGTAAAACGGTCGGCATCCCATCTGGTAGCGGACAAGCCGGGGTCGGATGGTCAGGAGGAAGATGCCTCCATTGAGCTTGATCCGCAGGATTTCGAGCGTTTGAAGAACAAAGCTGCGCGGGAGCGGACAACTGTGCAGGCTTTGATCAACCGGGCGATCCATAACCTGCTGAACGAGAGTCAGGGCGGGGGGAACATCCATGTGACCGAGGAACAGAAACGGAGAAATCCATTATTATGCTTGGATGGTATGACTCGCCGTACGGATTTCGGACTTGGAGTCGCGGCTGTGCATGGATCGGGAATGGAGGAGGAAGAAGATGAGAGACAGTGAAAACTGGGATTACCAGAAATCTGTTTTTTTGGATGAGAGCGCCCTGGCGGCATATATGAATCCGGACCATCCCCACTATGGGAAAGCGAGATCTTTCATTATGGATATGGAGGACATGGATCGCCCCTTCGTAACGACCAGCCAAAATATCTTTGATCTGCACGAATGGCTGCGTGATAACTACGGGTATTCCCATGCCGAATATTTTCTTGATATCATTGACCGTTCCGTTCAATCCGGAAGATTGCTGCTTATCTCGGGCAACCCGCAGATTGAGAAGGAGGCGAAGCAATTTCTGATTCAATGTCCGGAGCTCCGCTATTCCCTGCATGAAGCGACCACGGCGGTCGTCCTGCTTACCTATCGGATTCGGCGTATATTTACATTCAATCGCAGCTATCTCAAGCTTCCCGCTCTATACCAAGAGATCCGGGTCATCCCGAGTTCCTTGTAAAAGCGGCATCGTTCATTGAGCCTTCCGATTGGAAGACGTTCGCAAATGATAGAGGTTTCGATCGGCGGATTCATTTATAGCAAGCGCAGCTACGGGACCTTCGTGTTATTGAAACGGGGGTGCATTTTCTTTAGCGGGTAGTCTTCTATTCCCCACCAGCAGAACTAACTAAAAAACAAGGGCCGGGAACCATCAAGAGTTCCGGCCCTATATTTATTTTTGGAATCACCTTCGCGATCATTTGCCGTGCAGCAAATGGCGGAAGGGGGTATAATCGATGTTCTGCTTCTCCAGGAAGGTAACAAGCGCTTTGTAATCCCTTCTTGGCGTAGCGAGAATATATCCTTCTATACAATGCTCGCGGGTGACTTCATTCGCTCCGCTTTCCAGCGCGACCTGCCCGATCTTCGCGGCAATGGAGTGTCTGGCTATGTCTCTGAATGGGCTTGGCACCGGTTGGACGAGCTTATCCAGAAAAGCCTTGCTCTCTTCCGTCCATAGATGGCGGGAGGCCTCAACATAATGATTCTGCCAGTCCAGTTTAGACATTCCGTCGTTCTTGGGCAGCACCTTCATAAATTTGCGGAACATAAAAAAACCGCCGACGCTCATGAACGCAAGGAGAGCAAATCCCCAAATAATAAGTGTCCATTGGAAGAGCACACATCTTCACCTCGTTATACAGCCTTGTTCGTTCTTGGATTAGTTAGTGATTATAAGGAAATTATACCGCATTTCTGGATTTATTTCGAGTTTATTAGTAAAATAGCAGGAAGGATTCATTTTTATAATGAGTGAGGGAGAGGCCGATGTTAAAAATAGGTTCACACGTTTCCTGTTCGCCTAAAGGGCTTTTGTGTGCGGCGGAAGAAGCCGTATCATACGGGTCCAGCTCGTTTATGATTTACACCGGGGCACCTCAGAATACGAGAAGAAAGCCAATTGAGGAAATGTATGTTTCCGAAGGCTTGGAAGTGATGAAACAGCACGGCATCCCGGAAATTGTCGTTCATGCACCCTATATTATCAATTTGGGCTCCTACAAGGAGAGCACTTATGAGCTGGCGGTCCGGTTTCTCCAGGAGGAGATTAAGAGGACTCACTATTTGGGCGTTCGTAATATAGTGCTCCATCCCGGAGCCTATACCGATAAAGATGCCGAATACGGAATTGCTAGAATTGCCGAAGGGCTTAACGAGGTTCTTAAAGGGGTTAAAGATACGAAGGTTAAAATAGCTCTGGAGACGATGGCCGGCAAGGGTACGGAAGTCGGTCGTTCGTTCGAGGAGCTGGCGGCCATTATCGATAAAGTGGAGGACAATGATCAATTGACGATCTGTCTGGACACCTGCCATATTCATGATGCCGGATATGATATAGTCAATGATTTGGACGGAGTGCTGAAGGAGTTCGATCGGGTGATCGGATTGGACAGGCTAGCCGTCGTCCATCTGAACGACAGCAAGAATCCGCGGGGAGCGGGCAAGGACCGCCATGCTCCTGTCGGATCGGGATACCTTGGGTTCGAAACGATCAGCTCGGTTGTCAATCATGAGAAGCTGAAGCATCTGCCGATGATTCTCGAAACTCCTTGGATCGGGGGCAAGACGGATCAAGGAGAGCGGCCGATGTATGAGGCCGAGATTGCCATTCTTCGCGGAAATGCGGAAGAACGCCTGGGATCGGAGTATCTTGAGGATGTGGACAGGCTCAACCATTTCTTCACCAAGCAAGACCTGGACTCCCGCAAATATGTGTTGGGAGTATGGGATCTTCTGAAGAATGATGCCAAAGCGAAAAAAGAGGATAAAAGAGAGCCCATGGAGCGTTTATACGATATGGTAGTCGCCGAAAATCTGTTCCCCGAGCTGAATGAGGAGCAGATCAATCATCGGCTGACGGGCTGGTTTGCCGCCAAGAGCGTATTGCAGCTGGCTTGAATAAGCTTGTATTCTGACGGGAATTGAATCTATTCATTCCCGTTAGCTAAGGAACAGTGCAACAAGAATGTGGAGGATAGAAGATGAATCGAGTAGTCACTAACGCGCAGCGTAAGAAATTAACCCAACAGAATGAGAATCGTGCGAGAATGCTGATTTCCTGTCCGGATCAGCCGGGAATCGTCGCTGCGGTTTCCCGTTTTTTGCATGAGCATGGCGCCAATATCGTTCAGTCGGATCAATATACGATGGACCCTGCAGGCGGCATGTTTTTCATCCGCATTGAATTTGACTTGAACGATCTGGAGCGCAGACTTGAGCCTCTGGAAGTGGATTTCCAGGAGGTCGTGGCCGAGAAGTTCCAGATGAACTGGAGCATTCATTGCGCAAGCAGGAAGAAGAGATTGGCCATCTTCGTCTCCAAGGAAGACCATTGTCTTCTGGAGCTGCTGTGGCAATGGCAGGCCGGGGATCTGGATGCGGAAATAGCGATGGTGATCAGCAATCACCCGGATATGAGGGAATTGGTCGAATCGTTCGACATCCCGTATCATCATATTCCGGTCACCGCGGATACCAAACCGGAAGCGGAACGAAAGCAGCTCGAGGTGATCGGCGATCAAGCGGATACGATCGTTCTGGCGCGCTACATGCAGATTTTGTCTCCAGTGTTCATTGAGCAATATCCGAATAGAGTAATCAATATCCACCATTCCTTCCTCCCGGCTTTCGTCGGAGGAAAGCCTTATGCCCAGGCTTATGAACGGGGGGTCAAAATTATTGGAGCTACCGCACATTATGTAACCGAGGAATTGGACGGAGGTCCTATTATCGAGCAGGATGTCCAACGGGTAAGCCATCGGGATGATGTGGAAAGTTTGAAGCGCATAGGCCGCCACATTGAGAGGATCGTGCTGGCGCGGGCCGTTTCATGGCACGTCGAGGATCGGATTTTGGTTCATCAGAACAAGACGGTAGTCTTTAATTAATATTTTGTAAATATCAAATGAGAAGAACAGAAGGCCTTGGGAAACCGGGGGCTCTGTTCTTTTTTTGTACCCGCAAATAGGGAAGGAACACTTGAGGAATAGCTTCTTCTTTTACTTTCGAAAACCGGCATTTCCCCTCATAAACCGAAACACCAATCGATAATTATTGACAATAAACGATAATATATTAAAATAAAACATGACTATTTAAAAGTAAAAGGTAAATTACGAAAGGGTGACCGCTGCCAAATCATAGCAATTATTTAAAATCAACAGAAAATGATAAGCGAGCTACTGCATTAATGTTTTTTTGAGCATTTACTGAAAGCGCTGTATTTCTTTTGAAAATGATTATGAAAACCCGTAATATCACTCGGTTTACAGATTTTTAACGGAAGGAATATCAATTTCTTATTGACATAAATCATTTTCTGCGTTAACTTATGAACAAAACAAGCAAAAATGAACCGTATGTAGCCATATTTAAGTAATAATTTGCTTGTAAATGTTCTATAAAGCTTAAATCGGACTGAGAATTTGGTAACCACTGGCTTTTCCCTTGGAGAAATATAGAAGAGATAACCGGTGATGTTACAATCATGCTCAGTAGCAGCAAGGTTTTTCGAAAGATTTTTATAGCATGAATGATTTAAAACGACTTTCTGCGTATAAATGAGCGTATATGCACTTTTAGATTTACCAAACTCTCTCGTTGTCTTTTTATATTTGATCGTAATCGTTAAGGAGATATACGCAGACTTTTTGGAGGAGGTGATGGATAGATCGTTGCATGGTTTTGTGGAAAGCGCTGTCAATGCAGTGATGCATTAAATTTGAATGGTTATTGTTAGGAGCGGGTTGAAGCCGGCAGTAGGTTAACGGATAAGAACGAACAGAGAAGTACTAAGAGAGGTTGATTTGGAAAGGAAGATGGCTCTTGGCATCTATTGAATTTGTGCAGGTTACGAAATCGTTTGATAAGCATGTCATCATCGACAATCTGAATTTAACAATCGAAGACGGGAAATTCACTGTCCTGGTCGGCCCGTCAGGCTGCGGGAAAACGACTCTGCTTAGAATGATTGCCGGACTTGACCCCCAGACATCCGGAAAAGTGCTCATCGACGGCAAGGATGTCACCAGCATAGCCCCCGGCAAGCGAGGGGTGGCGATGGTATTTCAAAACTATGCGATCTATCCGACGATGTCCGTACGGGAAAATATCGAGTTTGGTTTAAAAAATAATAAAGTCGGCAAGGAAGAAAGGACGCGCTTGGTGGAGAGCATCAGCGCGACGGTCGGATTGCAGAATTATCTTGACCGCAAGCCGTCCACCTTATCAGGCGGGCAGCGCCAGCGCGTAGCTCTAGCCCGCGCCATGGTCAAGAAGCCTTCCGTGTTCCTGATGGATGAACCACTCTCCAATCTGGATGCCAAGCTGCGGGTGCAGATGCGTCTGGAGCTGATCGAGATGCATAAGAAGCTGGGTTCCACCTTCGTCTTCGTTACCCACGATCAGGTGGAGGCTATGTCCATGGCGGACACTATCGTTCTGATGAATCAGGGGGAAATTCAGCAAGAGGCGCCGCCGGATGTTATCTACCGCGAGCCCAGCAATTTATTCGTCGCCCAGTTTATCGGCTCACCCCCAATGAATGTAGGCGATCTGGGCATCGATGGGGTCAAGTTCGCCTTTCGTCCGGAAAGTGCGGTATTGTCCGAGCAGCCCGGGGACTTTCATTTTTCCATTAACGGGGTTATTGCAACGAGGGAAATGCTGGGTTCGGAAACGATCTATCAAGTCAGGGCGGAGGAACATTCCTATATGGTGAAATGCACCGAGGACCTGTTCACCGTTGACCAGAAAATTCATCTGGGAGTGGATGCTTCCAAAATTTATTTATTCGGAGCAGACGAAAAACGGATTCATGATGATCATGTCCGCTACACCGATTATATGAGAGCGCTGAGAGGGTTAAGCCATGGATAAACGCAAACTCTGGGAGACGCTCCGCCCGTATTTGTTGATTCTACCCGCCATGGCAGGCATATTCCTGTTCGTTCTGTACCCGGTCGTTTATTTAATCTACTTAAGCTTCTATAAATATAATCTGCTCAACAAAGATAAAAGCGTGTTCGTCGGTTTGGATAATTTCAAACAAATCATGGGCCGTGAAGACTTCTATATATCCGTCGGGAATACTTTCGTCTATACCTTGGGAGTCGTCTTCTTCACCATGATTCTGTCTCTGCTGATAGCCGTATGGCTGAACAAGAAGACCCGTTTCAACGCTCTGGTGCAAGCCGGGATCTTTACTCCGCACATTATTTCCATCGTCTCCATTGCCCTGGTCTGGATGTGGATGATGGAGCCCAGTCACGGCTTGCTTAACTTTATTTTAAAAGCGGTCGGTCTCCCGCCTTCCCAATGGCTGCAGAGCTCGGGAACAGCAATGATCTCCATCATGATCGTTTCCGTATGGCACAATATCGGTTACTTCACCTTAATCATTTTGGCGGCTCTCCAGAGTATTTCTCCGAGCATTTATGAGGCGGCCGCGCTGGACAATGCCAGCAGATATAAAGTTTTTTACAAAATTACTTTGCCTTTGATATCACCGCAGCTGTTTTTTATTTTGATCATTATGACAATCGGTTCCTTCAAAGTATTCGACACCGTAAGAATCATGACCGGCGGCGGTCCCAACAACGCTACGACAACGCTGGTCTATTACATTTATAAATTTAGAACAACCAATATCGGATACGCTTCCGCAACCGGAGTGATCCTGATGGTGCTCATTTCGATTCTAACCTTTGTCTATTTCCGGCTGCTGGCCAAGAGGGTGCATTATCAATGAGATCAAGATGCCAAACAAGGAGGTGCGTGAACAATGACCTTTGATCTCCATCTGATCCGGCGAGTACTCAATTTTGTATTGAAAGCGATCGTTTTGATCATATTTGTGTTTCCGTTTCTTTGGATGATTTCAACTTCGTTGCAGACGTTTGAGGAGACAATGGCGTTTCCGCCCACCTGGATTCCGGCTTGGCCTCAGTGGAAGAACTTTGCTGATGCGATGAGCGCCGGTCCGTTCCTTACTTACTTTAAAAACTCGGTCGTTATCACGTTCTCGATTATCGTTATTCAATTCATCGTAATGATTCCTGCCGCCTATGCTTTCGCCAAATATGAGTTCAAGAGCAAGAAGCTTCTGTTCGGGCTCGTTCTTCTGGCGTTCATGATTCCGGGGCAGGTCACCTTTATCCCCGTGTATCTGATGCTGGCCGACTGGGGGATCATCAATACGTTATGGCCGCAAATCATTCCGTTTATGTCCAATGCTTTCGGCATTTTCCTGCTGCGCCAGTATTTCATGCAGATTCCGCAGGAGCTTATCGAGTCCGCCAGGCTGGACAATGCCAGCGAGTTTAAAATCATTTGGAAAATTATGATACCGATGTCGATTCCCGCATTGGCCACTATCGCGCTATTCAGCTTCGTCAGCCATTGGAACGATTACTTCTGGCCGCTGGTGATGACGGATTCCTCGGCTGTCCGTCCTCTGACGATAGGAATCTCCATGCTTAGAGAGACGGAGGGAATAAGCAACTGGCATATTATTATGGCCGGTAACGTGGTGCTGGTGGTCCCGATCTTGATCGTCTATCTGTTCGCTTCCAAACAAATCGTCCGGGCCTTTGCTTATTCCGGGATTAAGTAAGAAATCGAGAAGAGGGGGATTTTCTAATGAAGAAGAAATTATCCGCTATTTTATTGACCGCTGCAATGTCATCCGTTATGCTGGCCGGCTGCGGCGGGGGTTCCGCAGGGGAAAACAATGGAGGATCCGGGCCCAGTCCGGAAGCGAAGACGGAATCTCCCGGGGGTAAGACCACCGTTCAGTTCTGGCATTCCCTGGGAGGGAAAAATGGCGAGTACATAAGTGCGGCCATCGACCGCTTCAACCAATCCCAGGACAAGATTGAAGTGGTCGGCACGTACCAAGGCTCTTATGTGGAGACGGTAACCAAGCTTCAGCAGTCCGTCGCCGCCAAGACCGGCCCGGATATCAGCATGCTGGAGCGCGCTTACGTTCAGATGTTCGCGGACTCCGATGTGCTGGAAGACTTGAAGCCGTACCTGGAGAAGTCCGGCATGAGCCAGGATGATTTTGTCGCCGGTTTGATGGGGCACTCCGTCTTTAACGATCAGCTCGTTTCCCTGCCGTTAAACCGATCCACCCCGATTCTGCATGTGAACAAAACGATGCTCGACGAACTTGGACTGGAGGTGCCCGGCACCTGGGAGGAGCTGAAAACGGTCGCTGAAGCCCTGGTGATTAAAGGAGGCGGTGAGAATGAACGTTACGGCCTGACGATGCCTTATGACACATGGTATCCTATGGCGATGATTACTCAGGCCAAGGGCAAATTCTTCAACGATGACAATACATCCACCGGATTTGAAGCGGAAGGGGTCAAAGTATTCAAGTTTCTTAAAGAGCTGCAGAATGCAGGCGCCCTTTATTATCCTCCGGCCCAGGATTCCGGCAACATCGTCAATCAGATGTTCGTCAACGGCAAGGTCGGGATGATGTTCCAGTCCACCGGTGTGATCGGCACCTTCTCGAGCAATGCGAAGTTCGATTATGTGACGGCCTTCCTGCCGAAGGACGAAGTGTATGCGACTCCTACGGGCGGGGCTAACATTGCGATGCTGTCCTCTTCCAAAAATAAAGACGCCGCATGGGAGTTCATCCACTGGCTGATGACCGACCCTCAGGGTTCCCTGCAGTTTATTCTGGATTCCGGCTATCTGCCCTTCACCAAGTCTATGGTAGAGTCTCAGCAGATCAAGGATCTCTGGGCGGAAAATCCGAACCGCAAAGTGGCCTTCGAACAGCTTGAGCATGCCATTGACACGAATAAAGACGTAGCCTGGCCGCAGGTCGAGCAGGAGTTTTTCTCCGCCATACAGGCGATCATGTACGACAATAAAGATATAGAATCTACGCTTGCAACCTTTAAAAAAGAGACGGAACGGATTCTCGGCAACTAGCACGGATCCCGTTCCGAATGGAGAAGAGAGGAACTATACATGATAGAAAGTGTTGAAAATCATAATTCCGTCGTTGTGTCTGGGCATCGGGGATACAAATCGGCTTATCCGGAAAACACGCTTCTTGCCTTCGAGCAGGCGATCCGATTAGGAGTGGATATGCTGGAGTTCGACCTGCGGTTGACCAGGGATCAGGAAATTGTCGTGATCCATGACGAAACGGTCGACCGGACGACGAACGGCACCGGGAGGGTAAGCGACTTTTCCCTGGCTGAGCTTAAGGAGCTGGATGCGGGAAGCTGGTTCGGAGACGAATTTGAAGGGTTGAAAATTCCGACTCTGCAAGAGCTGTGCGAGCTGCTTCAGGCATATCCGCAGACCCTCTTGAACGTTGAAATCAAACGCGGTCCCAACGCTAAAGAGGCGGCTGACCGGGCAATCGCCATGCTTGAAGAATACGGGTATCTTCCCCGCTGCGTATTCACCTGCTTCGATGCCGATGTGATCGCCCACATCTATGACACTTATCAATTGAGAACGCAGGGCTTCCCGGAACAACTGATGTTCAATTTCCGCCCGGGGCCGGGCGGAACCTTCAGTAAAATGTGGGCGGTAGGGATCAGTATGGAGCTGTTATCCCCGAAGACAGTGGAGGAGTTCCAAGCCATGGGCCTGCTGGCCTGGTGTTACTGTCCTGACGACGACAAGCAAGTGTATTACGCATTGGGCTGTGGAGCCACTCTAATGACCTGCAACGATCCGCTGCCGGCTCTGCGCATACGCAGCCAGATGGGAACTCATCAGTAAAGCGAGCAAAACCATACTCAGCGCTCATACCGTTTTTAATCGGCCGGTCCTGGCAAGATGCCCGGCCGATTTTCCCGTATAACGGAGCATGATATTTACTTAGTCTAGTCACCTTCCAAGCGCTTGGTTATACCCGCTTCCTGACAGCATCCTGCCGAAAGTTAGGGATAATTTTACTCGGCTAATATGGCACAGTTGAAGAGGGAATGGTACAATAAGGGGAATGGACAATCGATCATCGGCCATCCCTGATTGTCGATGAAAACCGGATCAACCGGAGATAACAGATAAGAGAGAAAATTAAACCGACACCTCTGAACGGCGGTAAGGCTCTGAAACCTTATTCAAGAGATTAGCCGCTGTCGGAAAGAAAGTCATTGTAACTAGCAAGGAATGGGAAGAGCCTGTTTCCAGCGATTACGTGATAGTCAATCCCGCAGTCCTACCCGGACTGGCGATGACAGGTGGTCGTGGAGACAGTGCTGGCAATAACAATGTAGGGGGATTACTTATGACGACTAAGAGTCAATTGGAACAACTAGCGATTAATACGATTCGTACACTCTCCATCGATGCGGTGGAGAAGGCTCAATCCGGCCACCCTGGTATGCCCATGGGGGCTGCACCTATGGCTTACAAGCTGTGGTCGAAATTTATGAATCACAATCCCGCCAATCCGGAATGGTTCAACCGTGACCGGTTCGTGCTGTCTGCGGGACATGGCTCCATGCTGCTATATAGCCTCTTGCATCTGTTCGGATACGATCTGTCCATTGACGATCTGAAGAATTTCCGTCAATGGGGAAGCAAGACTCCGGGGCATCCGGAATACGGACATACTCCCGGAGTAGAGGCTACGACCGGCCCTCTGGGACAGGGAATCGCCATGGCAGTCGGAATGGCGATGGCTGAGGAGCATATGGCGGCTGTCTATAACCGGGATAACTTTAGCATTGTGGATCATTATACTTACGTCATTTGCGGAGACGGGGATTTGATGGAGGGCATCAGCAGCGAAGCCGCTTCGTTGGCCGGACATCTGCAATTGGGCAAATTGATTGTTCTGTACGATTCCAACAATATTTCTCTCGATGGAGAATTGAATCTGTCCTTCTCCGAGAATGTGCTGCAGCGTTTCGAAGGGTATGGCTGGCAGGTGCTCAGAGTTGAGGACGGCAATAACCTGGAGGAAATTCATGAGGCGATCGCGGCAGCGCGTGCAGACTATCGTCCGACCCTTATTGAAGTGAAGACGGTCATTGGCTTCGGAAGTCCTAACAAAGGCGGTACTTCGGCCGCTCACGGTACTTTCTTGGGCAAGGACGAAGTGCAGTTGACCAAGAAGGTCTATGAATGGCATGAGGAAGAGGATTTCTTCGTCCCGGATGTAGTGCGGGCCCACTTCGAGGAGATGAAGCAGCAAGGAATCAAGAAGGAAGAAGCTTGGAACGAGCTGGTAGCGGAATACAAGAAAGCTTATCCGGAGCTGGCGGCTCAATTCGAGCAGGCGGTTAAGGGAGAATTGCCGGAAGGCTGGGATGCCGATCTGCCGGTGTATTCCCCTGAAGACAAGGCTATTGCCACCCGCAAAGCTTCGGAGAACGCCTTGAATGCTATCGCCAAGAACGTGCCTGCGCTGATCGGAGGCTCTGCGGATCTGGAGAGTTCGACATTTACGCATATCGCATGCAGCGGGAACATGACTGCCGCAGACAACGGCGGCCGCAATATTTATTACGGCGTTCGCGAGTTCGGAATGGGGGCGGCCGTTAACGGAATGGCGCTTCATGGCGGAGTCCGGCCTTACGGCGGAACGTTCTTCGTCTTCTCGGATTATTTGCGCCCGGCCATTCGTCTGGCTGCACTGATGAAGCTTCCGGTTATCTACGTGTTCACCCACGACAGTATCGGAGTAGGGGAAGACGGGCCTACCCATGAGCCTATCGAACAGCTTGCCGCACTTCGCTGTATGCCGGGAATCACTGTGCTTCGTCCGGCGGATGCCAACGAAACAAGCCAGGCTTGGCGTTATGCGGTTGCGAACCAAGAAGGCCCGGTGGCTCTTGTTCTTACCCGTCAAGGAGTGCCTAACCTGGAAGGAACTGCGGAACTGGCCAAGGACCATTTGTCCAAAGGAGCTTACGTATTGGCGGATGCACCGGACGGCAATCCTCAGGCGATCCTGCTGGCTACCGGTTCGGAGGTCAGCCTGGCTATGGAAGCCCGCAAGCAGTTGGCCGAACAAGGAATCGGCGTGCGCGTCGTAAGCATGCCAAGCTGGGAGCTCTTCGAGAAGCAATCCCAGGAGTATAAAGATTCCGTCCTGCTCCCGGATGTCAAAGCCCGCCTAGCTGTCGAGATGGCTTCTTCCCTTGGCTGGCACAAGTATATTGGCGACCAGGGAGATACGCTATGCATCGACCAATTCGGCGCTTCGGCTCCAGCCGGCATCATTATGAAGGAATACGGCTTTACGCCTGACAACGTAGCGGCTAAAGTTAAAGCTTTATTGAAATAAACCGAACAGGCAGCCGTTAAACCGGCTGCCTGTTAATCCATATGTGAAGGAAAGTTTCGGGAGGAGCGGCTGTCTCCTCTACCTGTCTTTTTCGATCCTGCGGCCTATCCATTCCTCATAGCATTGAATGACCGAGCACAAGTCTTGATCGCCCAGTCCTTTGCTCAGGGCCATCTGGTATAACGTAGAGGCGGAATGGAGCAGGGGAAGGGGCAGTTGAAATTTGGAGGTTTGATCGGCGGCCAGCAGCAGATCCTTAAGCATGAGCTGCAGGGAGAACTGTACGTCGAAATTGCGGTCTATAATCTTCGTCCCTTTCAGCTCGGCTTGTCTGCTGTTGGCAGCGCCCGACGTGACGATGCCGAGGAATTTCTCGGGGTCCAGATTGGCTTTGGCGGCCAGTGCCATTCCTTCAGCCAATGCCAGCGCATTGATGCCGACGATGGTATTGTGGGCAAGCTTCGTATAAGAGCCGGAACCGGATGGCCCCATGTATACAGCCTTGCTGCCCAAGGTTTCGAACAGATCGGCATGCTCCCGGAACACCTCTTCCTTCCCGCCTACCATAAATACCAAAGTTCCATCGATTGCGGCCGGCTTGCTGCCGGTTACCGGCGCATCGAGGAAATCGCCCCCGCGCGCAGACATTTCCGCTTCTATCCGGCGGCTTGTTTCCGGGGCAACGGTGCTGCAGTCAATCACGGTCAGACCGGGATGGGCGCCCTGCATAATTCCTTCCTCATCGAAGGTCAATTTCAACAGGACTTGATCGTTGCTTACATTGGTGAAGAGAACATCGGCCGAGCGAGCGGCTTCGGCAGGTGTGGCGGCCCACTTGGCCCCCGCTTCCAGCAGCTTCTCCGCTTTGGAAGGCGTGCGATTATATACAGTAAGGGGATAGCCTTGCTTCAATAAATTCGAGGCCATAGGAAATCCCATGGTTCCCAGGCCGATAAATCCGATTGATTTCATGATCCGGTTCACCTCTTCCGCATATTTGCCTTTATTTTAGCATTAGAGGCGTCTTGCGAAAACTATAAGAGCAGGATTGCAGCGATATTTAAGATACTGTATCTGACAGGCAGGCTTTCGGAGGTCAGTATGCATGTGGGATAGCTTACCGATAGCCTCGTCGCCCGTCAACTTGCATTTCCTTGCATCAGCCAGTATTCTTAGCATATGAATACATCCGCTTTAGAGCTAACTACAAGGAGGATAACCATGAGTTCGAAACTTCATTTTGACTACAGCAAAGCACTGCCTTTCTTCGGCAGACATGAGTTGGATAATATAGCGGCATCCGTTCGTTTGGCCCATGACCAACTGCATCAGGGAACCGGTGCCGGCTCGGATTATTTGGGCTGGATCGACCTTCCCGTTAATTATGATAAAGAAGAATATGCTCGCATACATAAAGCGGCCAAGCAAATCCAATCGGACTCCGATGCGCTCGTCGTTATCGGAATCGGGGGCTCCTATCTCGGTGCGCGTGCGGCGATCGAGATGCTGTCTCACTCCTTCTATAATCTGCTGCCGAAGGATAAGCGGAAGACACCAGAGGTTTACTTCGTAGGCAACAACATCAGCTCCACCTATGTCACTCATCTTCTCCAGCTTCTCGAAGGCAAGGACATTTCCGTCAACGTCATTTCCAAATCCGGAACGACGACGGAGCCGGCTATAGCCTTCCGGATTTTCCGCGAGCTGTTGGAGAAGAAATACGGCAAGGAAGAAGCCCGCAAGCGGATCTATGCCACAACGGACAAGGCCCGCGGCGCATTGAAGAAGCTGGCGGACGAGGAAGGCTATGAATCGTTCGTCATTCCCGACGATGTAGGCGGCCGTTACTCCGTACTGACTGCCGTAGGCTTGCTGCCGATTGCGGTAGCCGGAATCGACATCGATGCCATGATGCAAGGCGCTGCCGATGCCCGGGAGGCTTACTCCAATCCGGACTTGAGCGAGAATGAAAGCTACCAGTACGCTGCCGTTCGCAACATATTGGCCCGCAAAGGTAAAGGCATCGAGCTGCTCGTCAATTACGAGCCGTCCCTCCACTTTGTTTCCGAATGGTGGAAGCAATTGTTCGGCGAGAGTGAGGGTAAGGATTACAAAGGAATTTACCCGGCCTCCGTCGACTTCTCGACCGACCTGCATTCGATGGGACAATTCGTACAGGAAGGGACGCGCAATTTGTTTGAAACTGTCATTCAAGTGGCTAAAGTACCGGAAGAGATCGTGATCGGCACAGACAAGGACGATCTGGACGGCCTGAACTTCCTAAGCGGAAAGACGATGGATTTCGTCAACAAGAAGGCCTTCGAAGGAACGATGCTTGCTCATACCGATGGACAAGTTCCCAATCTGATTGTCACGCTGCCGGATATGTCGCCATATACGTTCGGCTACATGGTGTACTTCTTCGAGAAGGCTTGCGGAATCAGCGGCTACCTGCTCGGCGTCAATCCGTTCGACCAGCCGGGCGTGGAGGCTTACAAGAAGAACATGTTCGCTCTGCTCGGCAAACCGGGCTATGAGAAAGAGAAAGCGGAGCTGGAGGCCCGTTTGAACGGCTAATTAAAGGTTCCCAGTCATCCGGTGTTTAACAGGTTTCGCCAATAGGGAGACCTTGAAGGGCGATTCATTCCACTCAGGGGATGGGTCGCTCTTTTGTCTATATGATCTATGAGAAAGGCGCGGGGACAGGGGAGGAATCCTCGGAGCCGGGATACCGTTAGCTTTCGGAGGAAGAGTTGAGGAAACGGAGGGATCAGGGCTGATGCTTGCTCAATACAAGACCGTTAAACAATATGGCGCTAAGGAAATTGTGATCAAAAAATCGCGCTTTATCGGCCACGCCAAACCGGTGCAAAGCGAGGAGGAGGCTCTGCAATTCGTAGAGGCCATCCGTAAGGAGCATTGGTCGGCCACGCATAATTGCTGGGCATATGTAGTCGGAGAGCGGGACGAATATCAGAAGCAATCCGATGATGGGGAGCCTAGCGGAACGGCCGGAAAGCCTATTCTTGAAGTGATCAAAAATCAGGGGCTGAAAAATGTCGCCATCGTGGTGACCCGCTACTTCGGCGGAATCATGCTGGGGGCCGGGGGACTGATCCGCGCATACACGGACGGAGCGGTGGCGGCGATCGAGGCCGGCGGACCGGTATATAAAGTGCTGCACCAGGAAGTGTATGTGGAGATAGACTATCATTGGCTGGGGAAAGTGGAGAACGAACTTCACATGAAAGGCATTGTCCGCGGGGAATCGAATTTTACCGATAAGGTTTCTCTTCTGTGCCTTCCCCTTCTGGAGCAGACGGATTCTTTCGTAGACTGGATGACGGATCTGACCCAAGGTCAGGCTGCGATTAGCAAAGGGGAAGCATTATACCGCGAATATGATGAACTGCCTGATTAACCGGATGATGCCCGATAACCGATAGCGGAACTCTGGCGCCGGATAGTGTAAATCAGGGCAGGTCTTTATGTGAAAGATCCGTGCGATGCCTGAATCTAAAGCGAAACTGCAGGTCTTTTCGCGAAAGGCCACGTCTCGCCTGAATCTAAAGCGAAACTGCAGGCTTTGCAACTGCAGGTCTTTTCGCGAAAGGCTGCGTCCGTGCCTGAAACTAGAGCAAAACTGCAGGTCTTTTTACGAAAAAGCCGCGATACGTCTGAATCTAAAGCAAAACTGCACGTCTTTGAAGCGGATTTTGTGAAATTGCGCCATTTTGTCCAAAAAGACCTGCACAATTGAGCGTCTTTTGCCCTTTTTGGAGATAAAGGCCGGATTTTAATGTACTTTTGTTCGTCTTTTGCAACACGTCCATGTTCGTGATGGGCGGGTGCTTTGGCGAATCCGGTAAATCTATCACAAGGAAGATAAGATGCGCAAATAGTTAGGTTTACTCTTCCATAAGAAAATTAGCCGCTCCATCGCCAAATCACTAACAATCTTACCTGCACTATTGCTTGTCATTTGCGGATTTCGCCTATATTCCTTCAAAAGATCTGCGTTTCTGCTGGTCATTTTGTAACGCTGTTTGACGCTTTCTGCCAACGGATTCAATCGGCTTCTTGCCGTTTTTTGTCCATATTTTTAGCAGATATAGTCATTTTTAGGCCGGGCCTGTTCATAAACTGTACTGTGTCGAGGTTTGTACCGATAGCCAAATACCAATCCAAAGGAGGAGTTGTCGGTGATAAGAGGATTCGCCAAATGGTCCGGGATCGTCTTCTTGCTGTTGGGGATTTTCGGATTTTTCATCAAAGAATTGCTGAATTTTATCCACTTCGATGCAGTACATAATGCGATTCATCTCCTGATCGGAGCTTGGGGGCTGTGGGCGGCGAAGAAGGAATCCCATGCCGCTCTGTACGCCAAAATTGTCGGAATCGTTTATTTGATCATCGGCTCTTTGGGAGTTTTCTCTCCCAGTCTGTTTGGAGTGATGGACCTGCAGATGGCCGAAAGCATTTACCATCTCCTCGTCGGTGCGGCAGGCACCTACGTCGGATTTGTTCTCGCCGAGCCGAAATCCGGCATGAAAAAAGCGATCTAACGGCATGGTGCTTGCAGAAATCAGCAGCAGTACAGCAGTGACCCCGCTTTCCTTCCCTTAACCGGAGAGCGGGGTTCTATTGTTTCGCGTCAGATTTGCCGCCTTTTCGCCAGGAGCCCTAGCGTTATCCCTGGTCCGGCATTAATTTGACATAGCAGGTGCGGCTTCGGGGGCCGTCAAAATCGCAAAAATAAATCCCCTGCCACCGCCCGAGAAGCAGTTTTCCCTGGTCGATAATGACGGTTTGGGAAGAACCGACCGTCATAGCCTTAAGATGGGATGCCGTATTCCCTTCTATATGACGATACCCGGGATGGTTCCAGGGATAAACCTCGTCCAGGCGAAGCAGCACATCATGCTTGACATCCGGGTCCGCATTTTCGTTAATGGTAATGCCGGCTGTCGTATGCGGACAATAAACGACGGCAAGCCCTTGCCGAATACCGGAATCGCGAATCAGGCGTTCAATGCGGTCTGTAATCTCCAGCATCTCGTCACGTTGTCTGGATTGAATGGTAAAGGAATGAATCATCGTGGAAAAGTCCTCCTCGCGGCAATTTTATTTTCAGTATACCAGAACATGACGGGCCATTAACGATCTCCCGGTTTGGAAAAATGACTTCAGTAGCGATTTTTAAGCTTGGGCGTGGTACAATGAAACCATACCGAAAGGGAAAGGATGACTGCGGAATATGAGCGACAAAGTAGCCAGCGAGGTCGAACAAATGCTGGAAGCGATTAAATCGAAGCTTAGGGTGGCCACGGGCTCGGCTATTAAGGCCAGCCATTTTGACTACAATAAATATGAAGATTTGGTCGATATTCATGATCTGGTGATGAGCAAGAACAATTTCAGCGTCAGCGAGATGGATGCCATTGTTATGGAATTGGGGAAGCTGCGCAAGGAAAACTGATCCATCGAAACCAAACCAAAGGCTCCCTTCCGATTGGAGGGAGCCTTGCGATTTTATTATTAAGAAATCAGCTTCAGCCCGATCGCTGCGGATAGAACCATTGCGATAAACACGATGCGCAGAACGCTCTTGGACTCTCCGTATATAAACATTCCGACCAAGGCGCTGCCTACCGTGCCAATTCCGGTCCAGACCGCATAAGCGGTGCCCATGGGAATGCTGTTCATCGCGAGCGACAAGAACAGGAAGCTGAGAGTAAAGCCCCCGATCAAATAAAGAAACGATTGCCAGTTGCGGTTGCGATTCACCTTGTTAATTCCGGTGACCCCAACAACCTCGAAGCTTCCGGCCAGAATGAGAAACAGCCAACTCATCAGACTTTCGCCCCCTCTTCAGCATCATCCGTTTCTTTAGTAATTAATTTCAATCCGATAATGCCCGTTAACAACAGCAGAATGAGCAGAACTTTCGCCCATTTGAACGGTTCCCCGAATACGAGAAATTCCATTAACACCGTTCCTGAAGTCCCCAGTCCGGTAAATACGGCATAAACCGTTCCGACGGGCAATCTCTTGCTTGCCAGAATTAATAATCCAAAACTGACAATAATAGCTATAGCTGTACCGGCCCATTCCAGCCAAGTGTTGGCGTGCTTAAGACCGACTACCCAGCCGACTTCGAATAGCCCGGCGATAAGCACATAAGCCCAATTTCGATTCATGGACCGTTCCCTCCTTATGATGTGATGTTGCAGCAGATCCGGCGGTAACGAAAAATGTAAATCTTTAAACCGTCACTGCCCGGGATTCAGGGCCTTCCAATAGATAAACCAGGAAGCATTCAGCCGTTTGGCAAATCTTTCGCGGCCGCCATACAGCATTTCCACAAGGACGCTATCCATCAATCCGATGAAAGCGACAGCGGCCCGTTCGGCTCCGACCGGTTGGATGTTTCTGTCGAGGATAGCTTTTTCAAATATAGGGATCATTAATCCTTCCAGATTATCTAAATAAGTGTAGACATACACCATTACTTCCTCATACAGATGAGTGGGGGGGAAGAAGATCGTTCTCAGCCAAAACCGGGACTTATCGTTATGCTCGAATCGCTCCTGATATTGGACAAGCAGCGAATACAGCCGATCTCCCAAGGATGCCTCAGCCGAGGACTCGATAAAATTCACGACAAACAAAAATTCATCGCGTGCCACATCCTCAATGACGCTTAAAAAAAGATCGTCCTTCCCTTTGTAATGTGCATAAATGGAAGGTTTCTTGATCCCCACATCTGCGGCAATGCTGGTTAGCGACGCCCCTTCGTAACCGTCCTTCGCAAAATGAGTGAGAGCCGCTTCTTTAATCCGTTCCGAAGTCACAGCCAACCTCTCCCTTCCTACCGGTCGTTAGGTTGAATTCTCTCACAGCTCCGCCCGATTGTCAATACGAAAAAATATAAAGTTCATTAATGACTAACGGAATATAATTAAAGTACCTTTTTGCAGATCGATCCGTTCTGATGACAGTTTCGAGCATACAACAAAATTCATAATTTAGAAGAGTGCTCCACGCATGATCCGCCATTAATCGACTTAATTATTCTCGTATAAGAAAGACTTGCACATTTGTGAAAAATTATTGACTATAATCGATATCGAAGATAGAATTCACTTATCGATATTAACATTTTTTACCGATTAAGGGGGGGCGAAGGTGAACGCCAGCACCAACAGACCGAAGAAAATAGCGGCAATCGTCACGGAATACCGGCATAATTCTCATGCCGAGGTAATCGTCGGACGGCTGCTTGGTGATATGGGCTACCAGCCGAGTGTTGAAGTCGTTTCTCTATATACGGACCAGGTGCCGGTGAACGATATGAGCAGAGAGGTCGCAGCCCGCTGCGGAATCCCGATTTATCCGACGATCGCGGAGGCCGTCCGTGCGGGACATTGCCAGGAACCGATCGATGGGGTGGTCATTATCGGGGAACACGGGGATTATCCGATGAACGAACGGGGGCAAATGATGTATCCGCGGCGGCGTTTTCTTGAGGAGACGCTTGTTACGCTGGATTATCTCGGTCTGGCGGTGCCGATTTTTTCCGATAAGCATCTCGCCTATAACTATAATGACGCCGTATGGATGTTCAGCCAGCTGAAAGCGCGGAAGATTCCGTTTATGGGAGGCTCGTCGATTCCTCATTGCGACCACATTCCAACGTTCAATGAACAGAACCTGCGGTCTTTGCGGGAAATTCTCGTTATCAGTTCGGGCGGACTTGAAGCTTATGGCATCCATGCGATGGAGGTGATGCAGTCTCTGGCCGAACGAAGAGAGGGAGGGGAAACCGGCGTCCGGTCGATTCGGCTGCTTGGCGGCTCCGGCGATGAAACGTGGAGCGCGATGGATCGGGGAGAATGGCCGGAGGACCTTCTTCTGCAAGCATTGAAAGCGATTCCCGGAGTGCCCGATGCGCATCCAAGAGAATTGGAGCCTGAGCCGGCCTTGTTCATTGTAGACTATATGGACGGCACTAAAGGCTATATTATTCAGTTCAAGCGGCTCGTCGAGCAGTGGAGCTTTGCGTTCCGCAACGGGCAGGGCCGGGTGACGGCGGCGCTGTGCGACAGTGATTTGGAGAGGCCTTTCGCACATTTTGAAAGACTGACCCGGATGATCGAAAATTTCATCATAAGTGGCAAAGAGCCGTTTCCTCCGGAGCGCATCCTTCTCACGACCGGAATGATCAGTTTCGCGATGGACTCTTTATTTGAAGGCAGGAAGCTGGAAACCCCGTGCCTCGGCATTACATACCGATTATAATGTCTGGTTGCAGTGCAGTCATGTCCGAAGATACAGCGATAGCTTGATGCTAAATTTCATATAGAAGAAGGTGATTTCATTGAACATGCTGCAGAATAAAGTCGTGCTCATTACCGGATGCTTAGGCATGCTGGGACGTTCGGCGGTTGCAATGTTCCTGGAACGGGGGGCGTTCGTATATGGCTGCGACTGCCTGCCCCCGGATCAATTTTCCGAAAAAGAACGGTGGTTGGAGCAATACGGCGAACACCGTTTGGTGTATAGGCAGGCGGACATGTGCGACGAATCGGAAGTAAGGGCGCTTGTCGAGGATGTTGAGCGCCGCTTCGGGAGGCTGGACGGCACTTATCACAACGTCTATTCTAATGGCTGGAAGCCGATTCTCGAAATGTCCCTGGAGGAGTGGGAATACGGCATAAGAGGCACGCTCACGAGCACGTTCCTGCTGAATAAATATGCTCTGCCTCTGCTTATTCGATCCGGAGGGGGCTCGATTGTCAACACGTCCTCGATCTTGGGGCAGGTCGTTTCGCAGGGCTGTACCGCTTACGGGGCGGCCAAGGCAGGCGTTAACCAGTTAACGCGGGTAATCGCGGCAGACTACGCACAATACGGCATTCGAGCCAACGTGATCATGCCCGGAAATTTCCGTTCCAAGGAATTATTGGCTCTGGAATCTGAACAGGAGAAGGCGGCCATCCGGCGTTGCACATGGCTCGGCCGTTCAGCGGAAGCGGAGGAGATCAATGAAGTGGCCGCCTTCCTGTTGTCGGACGCTTCTTCCTACGTGACCGGTTCGCTCTATCAAGTAGACGGAGGTTTTCATTGAATGCCGAGCATGGTTTGCCCGTTCGTTTAAGTACGATGGTCGGATGCTTTGGAACGTTGCTGTTTAGCGAATGAGCGTAGGGCCATTACGTACAAAGGGATGGAAACCAGATCCAAGGGGACGATGAAAAATGATAAAAACGCCCGGCTGCATGGAGAAATAAATGGAAGGCAGGGGATGGATTGTGAAGTCATTTCTTTATCAGGAGCATACGAGGGAAGAAATAAATAGGATGGCCCGGGAAGGATACATGGCTGTCGTAGCGCTGGCCGCGACGGAGCAGCACGGCCCGCATCTGCCTGTATCCACGGACTGTCTGATTGGCGAATATGTGGCCATTCAGGCAGTGGCATCTGCCGCCCGGGAAGTGCCGCTGCTGCTCTGTCCGCTGCTATCTATCGGCTGTTCAGATCATCATCTGCGTTTCGGCGGAACGTTGTCTTTCTCATCCGCTACTTATTTGCACATGCTTCGCGACATAGGGGAAAGCCTCGTACGCGGGGGCTTCCGCAAAATTGCGTTTCTGAATGCTCACGGGGGCAATGAGCAAATTATGCATCAGACGGCAAACGATCTGGCCGTGAAGCATCCGATCTGGACGGCTTCAGCCTCCTATTGGAATGTCTCGCGTGAGGCACTGGAAGCGGAGAATGCCAAAGAGGTCGGTATGGTTCCGGGACATGCCGGCGGTTTCGAAACCGCTATTGTTCTGGCCTTGCGGGAGCAATTGGTTGATTCGATCCATGAGGCCGTTTCGGCCGATCATTCGCCACGCGCATGGATTCATTCCGGACCGCCGGGTACGTTCATCGGCCGGCATCAAGAGCTAACCGGAATGGATGGCTATACCGATACCCCGCATCTGGCAACCGCAGAACGGGGGCTTCGCTATATAAACGCGATTTGCGCCGGCGTAGCGGATTGGCTGATCAAGACTTATCGTTCGATGGAACAGGGAGAGCAAAGCATAAAGCCTTCATAGAATCTGTTCGATGAAACAGCCGGAATTTATAATAGATAGCCGCAGACTCCTGGCGGCTTCTACACGCAGCAAAAATTGCCCCGATTATGTGCAGTCTGCGGATAATCGGGGATTTATTCATCTAAGCTGACAATATACTTTGTTACTCAATTCTTCACAGGAACGTTTAATCCAATCGTGCACTCCCCCCCATATTTCCCCTGTAATACGGACAACGGGGACCGATATGCTGACGGATGCAACGGTGCGGCCATCCGCATCACGCACGGCGCCGGCGACGCAGTGCACACCGTCAACGGTTTCTCCCATGTTGTAGCCGAAGCCTTGCTGGCGGACTTTCTCGAGTTCCTTGAGCAGATCGGAGAAAGTGGAGATCGTCTTGTCGGTTACTTTCTCCAGTTCATCATTCGGATAAAGCTCGCGAAGCTCTTCCATCGACAGATCCGCTAGAAGCACTTTCCCTGAAGCTGTTGCATGCAGAGGCAGGTGGGTTCCGATACTCGGGGTGAAGCGAAGGGCGTGCTTGCTCACCTTTTCCCCGATGTAAAGAAGATTATTGCCCGCTCTAATGGCCAAGCTTGTTGTCTCATTCAGATCGTCGATAATTTTGTCCGCGATTTGGCTGAATTCGCCAGTTAAGCTGGAATTGCGCATATAGCCGGAACGAATCGTGAAGAGCTTATAGCCGATTCGGAATTGTTTACCGGAACGGTCGGTCTCCAGATAGCCCCTGCTCAGCATATTTTGCAGGATCAAATAGGTGCTGCTTGGCGGCATGTTCAGAGATTTGGATATTTCCGTGAGATTATAGGTTTCCTTATCGCCTGTAAAAAGTTCAAATATATCGAGCACTCGATCCGCAGATTTGACCTTGGGCGTTTGCGAACTCATATTGGATAACACCTTTTCTTCGAAAATAATTCATAAATATGAAACTGTTTAGATTTTACTGTATTCCGAAGCGAATGTCGATATCCGATGGTTCTTCTATATACGAAGCTTTCATTATACTTGTCTGTTCGGATGACATAGAATGAGGCCGCACCCCAAATCGATAGGATGCGGCCTTGCTTTGTGCCGATATAAGATGTACAGCCGTCAGGATGACGAAAAAAAGCCTTAGATGCCATTTCTGCAGCTTCCCAGCGTCCTACGCCCCGGCGGCTTTCCATCTCGACAGGGTGGGCAATTGCTCCTGCAGAATGGCGCGTGCCTGCTGCTCCGGCATGCCGGTTTCTTTCATATAAGGGACGCAGATTTCGATCATTTGCTCCATCGTTAGTTCCGGTTGCTTGAACTCTCCGTTCTCATAGCAATAGAGACAGAATTCTTCATTGACGGTCCCGTCCATTTCCCTGGCCCTTTGTTGTTCCTCCATGGGCATTCCGCAGCTTTGGCAGTAACTGGCTTTCATTCTTAATTCCTCCTTATAACGTTGTTAGGTTTAAAACAGGATTTCATGCCGGTCCAAGGGGCTCTGCTCCCGGGAAAGAGCCCCGAAGTTCCGTGCGTTCAAGAATCGGACTAAAGACGGACTCCAATTATTGCAACCGATCCTATAGCTCCAGTTTAACCGGCAATGATGACAACGTTATGTCAACGTTTGGAGATCGTCCTGGATGATATGTTGGAATGCTCATATACACTCACTATGCCTGCGGCTGTTTCCCGGATTCGCCGGCGAATCTTGTCCGGGGCGATCACCTCCACTTTGTCCCCGAAGCCGAGGATGAAGCCGTACAGCCAGTCACTCTCGGGATAGTCGGCTTCCACGACGAAAGCCCCTTCTTCAGTCTCTTGGAGCGACCACGGATCGAACCATTCCTCGGCCAAGCCTCTAAGCTCAGGCTGGAACTTTAGAATAAGCCGGATTTTATTGGCGGGGTCGTGCCATTCCTTCTCCCAGGGCAGCTGATCGGGCTGGATGTTCCGGCGTCGAAATGTTTCGGTGAGAACCTCTATGTCTTTCATCCGTATAACTTTGAAGAGGCGGAAATTATCTCTGGTGCGGCAATAGGCGTACAGATACCATTTCTGCCCCTTGAAAACAAGAGTATGCGGCTCCGCTTCCCGTCGGGAGACTTCTCCGTTTGCGCTTCGGTAAGTAAATCGGATGACTTTGGAGGTAAGGGCGGCCTCCTGGAGAGCAGAGGTTCTTTCTTTATATCCCGGATCTTTGTCCCAAGGGCTGTAATCGATAAACAAATGGGAGGTTTTCGATTCAAAGCTTTCGAATTCGTTATCGCGAATCATCGTTTTGATTTTCTCCAGTGCCCGGGCGGCTTGGTCGTCTCTATACGAAGAAGAAACGCTTTGTAGAGCAACCGTGATGGAGGCCAACTCGTCCTGTGTCCAGACGTTCTTATCCAGCTTAAAGCTTTCCACAATACCTATTCCGCCATTAAGGCCGGGGTAACTGACGATAGGTATGCCTGCCAGATTAATGGCCTCGATATCCCGATAAATCGTTCTCGGGGATACCTCGAACATTTGAGCCAATTCCTTGGCCGGAATTTTCTTGCGATTCATAAGAATCATCGTAATGGCCAGAAGCCGGTCTAATCTCATGGATAACCCTCCCGTCGGGCTGTTCTCCCGGTGATTGCAAGTATCCATAGTATAGCAAAGTCGTCCCTGTAAAGGGAGCCGCAAGGCGGAGCAAGTGGGCCGGGACAAACGGACTATCTCCTTATAAAAGTACGAAGCAGATGCCGCTGAAAATTGCGGCGAATGTAGGAAGACATTAAACAGCGGGGGTGCTATCCTATGGGCTATCCTCGGTGCATGATTAATTAGCCGGTTTCCGGTTGAACTAACACATACATATATCTGTCCATATCGGTTGGAAGAAAAAAAGCAGAATGGGGGAGATGCATTTATGGCGAATGATGCGTTAAGCACTTTGAGCTGGTGGAGGAAGGCGCGCCTGGGGATTAGGGCGGCTTTGGAAGCCGTCTACGGATGGGGCCAAAAGCTGATGGAGAAGTATCCCGTTCTGGGGAAGGTCTACGTCCTTTATTGCTGGATGGCGCTCGCCGTTCTGGTGTTGAGCCTGATTTTGTTCCCGGATTCCCGTAAGATGGCCGTTCAGTTCTTATGGTCGTTCTATGTCGTGATTCAATTCTGGGTATTGTGTCGGGGGAAAACCATCTCTTGGAAAAAATATATGATTTTTTTCCTGAGCGGAGCTTATTTCGTTACTCCCTTTACGGCTCTGGTTGTAACGGAGCTGACTGACTGGCTCGGGGGAGTGACCACCATGCAATTTTGGAGCCAGGCTATCCTCACCCCTATTGCCGAGGAGTTATTCAAGCTAATTCCCTTGGCGGTCTATCTGTTTCTGTCACGGCGGGCTTCATCACTAAGCTTAAGTGATTATGCCCTGATTGGGGCGGCTTCGGGGGCGGGATTTCAGTTTATGGAGGAAGCAACCCGCAGGCTGACGACAGGGGGCCTTTTTGAATACGGTTATTCGTGGCTGGGAGGGCAGACGCTTCACTGGAATTTGTTCGATTTGTTTCCAGGTTATTTGAAAGAAAGTTATTTCCCCTTGAACATGACGGTCAGTCATGCTGTACATACGTCTATGATTGCGTTATCCATCGGGTTTGCGGTAAGATTTTTTCAACGAATCGGGCATTATAGTCACTTTATTCCGGTGTTTTTCTTTGCATGGGGAACGTTGGACCATGCCATGTTCAACGGCCAATACGGCATGCCGGAATGGCTGCGGAAGTTTCATGGCTTGCTGGGCAGCGGGTTTTCGACTAAACCTTTGTTTCTGTTAATGCTGGCGGCCGCCATTATTCTTGACTACTGGATGCTGAACAAGATGGTCAAGCAGCTTCCGCTATTGGCGGGTGAAAAGGTGCTGAACCCTCTATCCGAGCTTTGGAGAATGGGCAAGGCGCTCTTTACCGAGAGAGGCAGAGCAGGGGTATTGATGCATTTTTACAGGGAGAGGAAGGAGCTCGGGTTTACCCTGCTGTATGGAAGGTCCGAAGCGAAAGAGCTTCTGCCGTCGTTGCGGAAGACGGTATACAAGTTTTACAAACCGTTAATCGTCGCTTCGGGGCTGCTTGCGATCCTTCTGTTTTTGAAAGATGCTGCGCTCGGGGCGACAGGCTCGGAGAACGCTTGCTTCGCTTGTCTGTTCGATGACCTCCAGAGATGGTGGGACCGGCTCGAATGGTATGAGCAAGGGGCGGTGGTGCTGATCGCTTTCGCGACTGCACTGCTTTTCGTCGAGTTCTGGCCTGCGGTAGGAATGGCACTGACCGTTAGCAGTGTTGCGGGAAGCGGGCAGGAGATAGCGGCGAATATTCGCGACCCGAAGCGGATGCTCTCACCTTCCGTTGCCATAGCCCTGGGGACTGAGCTTGTTATAAACCGGATCCCGATTGGCCGGCTTGGCCCATGGCTACAAGCGCGATTGCAGAGATTCGCCGACAATGTCATGAATACCGGGGCGGGTAAGAAAGCGAAGGACCCACTTGCGCCGAATGCCGGCCATCAAGGCCCCGGCGCCGGTCGCAGCCACGATACGC
>NZ_JBHTIU010000085.1:0-57478 GCF_042677205.1 Paenibacillus residui | reverse complement strand
ATCCTGCAAAGTACCTCAAGGAAACAGAAAATAAGTATTGTATGTTAATTGGTCAGTCGTAGAAAAAAAACGAAATGTTGAAGCAATAGAAATAAGGACGGAAGGAACAGCAGACGATGATGGTGCTGACCATGACAGCCAGGCGGAAGACGGAATTATTTTGAAAAAGGCCGCCGATAGTGACGATCGCAGTTCCGAAATTTCGCTGTCGGATGAGCCGACCTCTACGGAGAGGTCAGAGCTGGAAGAAGACGGCCCTCCGGTGTATCATCAGACCGATCATGACAGGACGGCGGACGATGCAAAGCGTAAAAATCGGGAATTTCGAAAGAAGCTGAATCAAGACGCAAGAAAGACCGTATCCGATTCTGTTCATAAAGGAATCCGGCTCATTGTACATCGTCCGGAATTCGATAGGGATCTTCAGCAGGAATACTTCCGTCTGAGCAAAGAGCTTATGCCTGTCGTGCGGGAAACGGCGCGTAAGGTAATGCCGCTGTTGGAGCATGAGGTCTCTTTGGAATTTGCGGGGAATCACTATTATGGCGGCAAATTTCAAGCGGACCGCACCGCTTATCGTGATTTCAGATATTTTGCGAAGAAGCTTCCTCCAACGGAGTCCCCCTCCCTTGCGGTTGCTCTGCGAGTGGACGAATCCGCGTCGATGTCGGCGTTCGGAAGATTGGAGGCGGCCAAACGCGCCGTACTTGCGGTATACGAATTTTGCCGGATTTGCCATATTCCTATATTGATATACGGCGATACGGCCGATATTTCCAAGCTGGAGCAAATGTCCGTATATGCCTATACCGATTTGGATCAGGTCGATGCCGATGACCGATTCAGGCTGATGGGGATTCGCGCCAGAAGCAATAATCGGGATGGCATGGCACTCCGAATCATTGCGGAGCGGTTAGCGGTCGCACCGCAGCAGACCAAGCTGTTGATCAGCATAAGTGACGGGCAGCCCAAGGCGATGGAGGATTATACCGGAAACTATGCGGCATTGGACATGCAGCAGACGATAGCCGAATATGAGCGGAAAGGGATTGCCTTCCTCGCCGCCGCCATCGGCCAGGATAAGGATGTCATAAGCCAAATCTATGGGCAGGAGAGGTTTTTGGATATTACAGATCTACAACAGTTTCCTGCGAAATTGGTTCGGATCATCGCCCGGTATTTGTAATTTTACGGAAGTCTGAAGGGTCAGAGGCCGGTGTACAATCCCTTAATACAGCGGTGTTGGCGGGCGGAATTTGAACGCATTAACAGGAAATAATAGGCATTGACAACGGGACAAGGTGTCCTGGCCAAGGGCACATGCAAGGCGAATGCAGGAGCCTGCTTCGACAAACGTTTTGAGAGGTCATAACTTATGTCTAAAACCATACTGATCGTGGAAGACGAACCTATTCTGCGGGAAATCGTGAAGGATTATTTGCTCGAGGATGGCTATGAAGTGCTGGAAGCGGACGATGGAAAACAGGCGCTGGCGTTATTCCAGGAGCATGAAGTGGACTTAATCATATTGGACATCATGCTGCCGGAATTGGACGGGTGGGCGGTATGCCGGCGCATTCGGAAGTCGTCGGACGTTCCGATTATTATGCTGACGGCCCGCTCGGACGAGGACGATACGCTGCTCGGCTTCGAGTTGGGCGCGGACGATTACGTCACCAAACCGTACAGCCCTCCCATTTTGCTGGCACGGGCCAAACGGCTTCTTGAGAGCCGGCGGTTTGGAGCGCAGGAGAGCGATACTTTATCCGGCGGCGGGATTACGATTCATTTACCATCTCGCACCGTTACATTGGACGGGACGAACTGCAGCTTGACGCATACGGAATTTGAAATCCTGGCCTGCCTTATGAAGAACAAGGGGATGATCATCACCAGGGAGCAGTTAATTACCAAAGTGTGGGGATATGATTTCGTTGGCGACGATCGTACAGTCAACAGTCATATCCGCAATTTGCGCTCCAAGCTGGGGGAGCATGCCCGATGCATCGTCACCGTCGTCCGTTCGGGATATAAATTCGAGGATCAGCCATGAGAAGAGGCATCGTATTCAAGCTTTTTCTATTAACGACCGCATTATGCCTGTTCATTCTCGCGATTCTTTTTGTCGGGCAGACCGTATTCTTCAAGCAATTTTATGTGCATCAGAAGGTAGAGAAGGTGCAGGCGGCCCTTCAAGCTTACAAGCAGGACTACTTCAGTAGTGCAGGGGACCCGCAGGCCGTAGCCAAGCTGGAGCAGGACTTTTATCAAAGACATAACACCTGGGTCACGACATTGGACGCCATGGGCAATCTGAATTATTTCGGCGATTTTTATATGGAGGTTCGGGTGGAGCTTTCTGACGATGGCCTTTCCGGCCAAACGATGACCATCCCGCTTTACAGCGTCATGAATGTGGAGGATTTCAGTCAGGACAATCCGTTTCTCACCACATGGATTCAAGAGGGAGAGCGGATCGCTATAGAAGGCTTGCTGATGAACCATCAGCCGGTTCCGCAGCGCATGGCAAGGGAACCAGGCCGTCTGAGGGAGGAAGGCCGTCTGGAAAATCAGCAGATGGTAAACAAGGAATATGAGGTCGTCACCAGGTTTGAGGATCTGAACCGATATCGTGATCTGTATCCGTCGTTTTTTGTCAAAGGAACGATCATAAAAGTCCGGACTCCGGAAGGGACGGAGGTGTCACGCTATACGAACCATCTATTTCTGGACCGGGTCAAAAGCTTTCAAGCGGATCTTCTGTTTGGAGATTATGATGGCGGTACGAATGAGAGCCAGATCATAGATTTTGAAGAAAACCAGGTGAATTACAAATTGTTCGTGGAGCACATCGATGACCGGAACGGGAATCCCGCCTACCTGTTCGCGATGGTGTCGCTGCAGCCGGTGAGTGAAGCCGCGGATGTGATACAGGATTACTATGTATACATCGTCATCGCCACACTTCTGCTCGTACTGCTCGCCTCCTTCTATTATTCCCGGCGGATTGCCCGTCCGCTGCTGCGTATCAACCGTACGGCGCAGAGAATGGCCGGGCTAGACTTCACCGAGAAAATTCCGGTAACGACCAAGGATGAGATCGGGGACTTGTCCCGCAATATTAACGAGCTGTCCGAACGGCTGCATTCCCATATAACCCGGCTGGAGCAGGACATTGAGAAAGAGAAGCAGCTGGAAAATACGCGAAAAGAGTTTATATCCGGAGTGTCGCATGAATTAAAAACTCCGTTAAGCGTCATTCAAAGCTGCCTGTCCGTTCTTAAGGACGGGGTTGCCAGCCATAAGCGGGATCATTATTTTGCGGCGATGGAAGATGAAGTGAGGAGAATGGATCTGCTCATCGGGGATATGTTGGAGCTGGCGAAATACGAATCGGGCACATACAAGATGAAGATGGATTCGTTCCATATCGATACACTTATAGAGCGGGTTTGTGCGAAATTCTCTTCGGACTTGGAGAGCAAGTCATTGCATCTGTATACCCGTCTCGCCCCGGTCGAGGTTGTAGGCAATCAGCATCGGATCGAGCAGGTGCTGGTCAATTTCCTCACCAATGCTATCCGCTATACGCCGGAACAAGAATCGATCATCCTTTCGGCCGTCGAAGAGCAGGAGACCGTCCGGGTGAGTATTGAAAATAAAGGAACCCATATTCCGGCGGAGCAGCTGGAGAAGATATGGGACCGTTTCTATCGCGGCGATAGTTCCCGCCATCGGAAGGCCGGAGGAACCGGACTCGGATTGGCGATTTCCAGGAAGATTTTGGAGCTGCACGGGGTGCGGTACGGCGTCACCAATACAGCGGAAGGCGTAATGTTTTATTTCGATCTGAATAAAAAAGTGTAGGCGGGCTGTCTCCACTCTCCAAAGTAGCCTGTGGTTGATCCCGTCATGCAACGCCAAACACCGCGCGCTGGGAGTCTCGCACGTGGTGCGTAAAGCTCCAAACGACTGAGTAACGGCCTGCACGAAATGCTCCGTCATGAGCATGGGAGTCAGGGACATCAAGGACGTCAAAGGAGAAGTTCGGCCCCTCTGCTCCTGCAAGTTCGACGCAAGGACGAGCAAAAATACATTATTCCGCCATGAACAAGGGAGTCAGGGACATCAAGGACGTCAAAGGAGAAATTCGGCCCCTCTGCTCCTGCACGTTCGACGCAAAGACAAGCAAAAATACATTAAAATTCGGCCGTTTTTCACAAATAGTGCGAAAGACGATCAAATGTGCAGGTCTTTTTGGCAAAATGGGCCGATTTCGCAAAAATCCCTCGAAAGACCTGCATTATTGCTTTAGAATCGGGCGTGTCGCACCATTTCCCGAAAAAGACCTGCATTATTGCTTTAGAATCGGGCATGCCGGCACCTTTTCCGCGAAAGACCTGCATTATTGCTTTAGAATCGGGCATGTCGCACCATTTCCCGGAAAAGACCTGCATTATTGCTTTAGAATCAGGCATGCCGGCCCCTTTTCCTCGAAAGACCTGCATTATTGCTTTAGAATCAGGCATGCCGGCACCTTTTCCCCAAAAGACCTGCAGTATCGCTTTAGAATCAGGTACGTGGCAGCCCTTTTTCTAAAATAACCATACTATCCTCCACGACCGTCTTTTACACTATCCGGGGGGGAATTGGAGCTGTCCCGAAGAATATCGTATAAAACGAGTACCTCCCGATATGTACGAAAGAACGACCTCGCATTCCACTGCAAAGGTGGATGGTGAGGTCCTTTTTATTGCAAAAAATCGGCGCTGAGCGGGGCTGAAAATAGGCAACGACTATTGGGGGGCGGCTTTTTTAGTATTTCTTACAGCTTGAAATCATTTCATGGCCTCTTCTAAATCTCCCTAGAGTACTCGCTATCCGCCGATGGAGTAATCGCTTCAATCTACCTGCATCAAGAAATAGTATGTCCTTGGACAAGGGCAGCGACAGCCGTTTCTTCTTGAATTCTTTAAATTACTTTTATATCTTCTGCATCTTATCTTTATCTCTCTCTATTATTCTATTTTGCGAGGTGGCACGTGACCGTAAAAGCTGTTTTGAGCGAGACCGCGGTACAGAGGACTTACGGACGCCCAACTATCCGCCTGAATTTCGGGAGCAAGTTCATCGCATGTAAGGTTAACGGAAGGGGGGAAACCGATGAAGCGAAGGAGACCGTACTTAAAATGGCTTGCGGCCGCCATTCTTATTTTTGCCGTGTACAAGCTCCAGGCCGGCTACGCCGGCGAAATCCGCGCGAGCGAGAGCGGGGCTGTGAATATCGACGATGCCCCGGTATATAAAGTGGTCATTGACCCGGGACACGGGGGCAAGGACCGGGGGGCTACCGGCGTCAGCGGCAAGGAAGAGAAGGATTTTACGCTGCAGCTATCCCAAAAGGTGAAGGAACTGGCGCAGCAAGAACCGCGAATCGAGGTCTATATGACCCGAACCGATGACTGATTTCTTTCTTCCATAGATCGGGCAAGGCCCGAATTTGCCAATCAGATGGGTGCGGACTTATTTATATCCATTCATGGCAACACGTATACCGATCCCGATGTTTCGGGTACGGAAACTTATTACTACCGCAAAGAATCGCTTAAGCTGGCTAAAATCATGCACAGGCATGTGGCTGGGGCGACCGGATTTCGCGACCGCGGAGTGAAGAAAGAGGACTTTTTCGTTGTGAAAGATACGAAGATGCCGGCGGTGCTGCTGGAAGTCGGTTATGTCACGAATCCGCAGGACGAGGCCCGGATGTTTACGGACGATTTTCAATACCGGATTGCCGCCTCCATTCTGGACGGGATGAAGGAATATTTAAAAATAAACTAGGAACCGGGAGAGGAACATACATGAACATGACCATGAATATGACCAAAAAAAGAATGATCACCCTGCTGATCGGAATAATTGCAATCTCGTTGGCGGCCTGCGGCCCGGAAGGAGGGCAGAAGCCCGGATCTGTGACTCAACAAAAAGGGGCGGACCCCGCAGCTTCAGAACAAGCTTCATACGCGACCCTGTTTCAAACGAGCGTATTTCTGGGGGATTCGATTACGGAAGGGCTGTCGTTCCACGATGTGCTGGAGGAGGCGAATGTGCTTGCGGGCGCGGGGAAAACCGCCCAATTCGCGCTCGAAGATATCGACGATTTGGTCAAGCGCAAGCCGAAACATATCTTTATTCAATTGGGATCGGACGATATCCTGTGGCCTACGGACAATCCGAAGGAATACTCTCTGACGCACTACGCCCAATTGATCGGAATGATCAAGGAAAAGCTGCCGGACGCCGACATCACGATTATAGCGGTTACTCCGGTGACAGCGGAGGCGGAGAAGGAGGAGCCCCGTTATCGCAATATCGCGGATTACAATCAGGGGTTGAAGGAACTGGCCGCCAAGGAACAAGCCGGATTTGTCGATTTGGCACCCAACATTGCAGACCATCCCAACCTGTACGATGCGGACGGCATTCATTTTAAAGCCGAGTTCTATCCGTTGATGCTGGATTTGCTGAAGGATCAAGTGAAGTAACATGCCGAACGGGACTGTAACCGGAGGTGACGGCAATTGGTCTTTAGCAGCCTGATTTTTCTGTTTCTCTTTCTGCCGGTAACCATTCTTGTTTACTACTTATCGCCAAAGAAGCTGAGAAATGCCGTCTTGCTAGTTGCAAGCCTGATCTTCTATGCATGGGGCGAGCCGCTGTATATCTTGATCATGATTTTCTCGACCCTGTTTGACTATGCGAACGGGCTGCTAATCGAAAGATATAGACATCGTCAGCCGGTGGCTAAGGCGGTTCTCATCGGCTCTATCGCCGGCAGTTTGGGCATTCTCGGTTTTTTCAAATATGCCGGGTTTGTTGTAGACAATCTCAATCAGCTATTCCATCTCCAGCTCCAGGCGGCGGAGCTTCCGCTGCCGATCGGCATATCCTTCTATACGTTCCAAACGATGTCCTATGTGGTGGATGTATACCGGAACAAAGTGCCCGTGCAGAGAAATATGATCTCCTTCGGCGCTTACGTGACGATGTTTCCGCAGCTCGTTGCGGGCCCAATCGTTAAATACGGCGATATCGCGGAGCAGTTGGCTTCTCGGACGATGACGCTGGACCGGTTCGGCGAAGGGGCGGAATGGTTCATCCGGGGACTGGCCAAGAAGGTGCTGTTGGCCAATAATATCGGATTGCTGTGGGCGAGCGTGAAGGCGACGCCGGTGGGTGAGCTGAGCGTTCTTTCCGCCTGGCTCGGCATCATCGCTTTTACCCTGCAGATCTATTTCGATTTTAGCGGGTATTCGGATATGGCACGAGGGCTCGGCAAAATGTTCGGATTCAATTTTATGGAAAACTTCAATTATCCCTATATCTCCAAAAGCATTACGGAGTTTTGGCGCAGGTGGCATATTTCGTTGGGCTCCTGGTTCCGGGAGTACGTCTATATCCCGCTCGGCGGCAATCGATCAGGTCTTCCCAAACAGCTTCGCAATCTGTTGGCGGTATGGTTTTTAACCGGTCTATGGCATGGGGCGAGCTGGAATTTTATTATATGGGGCTTGTACTTCGGTTTCTTCGTGACGGTCGAGAAGCTGTTTCTGCTGAAATGGCTGCAGCGCTGCCCCGGCTTTATGGGACACGTCTACACGCTTCTGATCGTCATCATCGGATGGGTATTCTTCGAATTCGACAATCCGGCATCCGCTTGGCAGTTCATCGGAACGATGCTCGGATACGGGGCGCACGGATTTGCGGATCATCAAGCCCTTTATGATCTGTCGGCAAATATCATCCTGTTGACCGTGCTGGCGTTATGCGCGACGCCGCTTCCCCGGAGAGTGTTATCTTCCCTTAGAGAAAAAGGAAACATGGCGGGTGCGATCGCTGTCCCGGTTATTTATTTCCTATTTATGTTTCTATCTACGGCTTATTTGGTCAATGAAACCTACAATCCATTCTTATACTTTCGATTTTGAAGGAGGCGGCGGCTCTGAACAGGTATGACAAAATGTACAGAAATCTAATGGCCATCCTGCTGCTGCTGTTTATTGGCACGATTGCCGCTCTTCATCTTCTGACGCCCGACAGAGCCTTCTCGGAATCGGAAAATCGGGTGCTGGAGCGGCTTCCGGTTTTTTCATTGCAAGCTATCGTCTCCGGAAGGTTTACTTCCAATTTCGAGAAGTATGTATCCGATCAGTTTGCTTTCAGGGATGTATGGATCGGCGTGAAATCCGATGCGGACCGGTTCATGGGAAAGAAGGAGAGCAACGGAGTTTACTTGGGCGCTGACGGATATCTCATTCAAAAATTCACTGCGCCGACGGCCGGAGATTTGGAAGACAAGATTGAGGCCATTCATTCGTTTGCCAGTGCTACGCCCGGCCTTCAGAAGTATGTGATGCTTGTGCCCACGGCGGTCACCCTGCTTAAGGATAAACTCCCGGCTTATGCTGCGGCCGGCGATGAACCGAAGTATTTGGACCAAGTCCGGCAATCGCTCCATAGCGATATTCGATTTGTTGATGTCTATCCTGCGTTATATGCCGAGCGGGAGCATCCGGTTTTCTACAAAACGGACCATCATTGGACGACCCGGGGCGCCTATTACGCCTATCGGGAGCTTTGCAGGCAGATGGGGATCATTCCGCAGGAGGAGGAAAATTTCCATATCCGGCAGGTTACGAATGAATTCTACGGTTCGCTCTATTCGAAGAGCGGGTTCAGACGTCTGCAGCCGGATAGCATCGAGCTTTATGTGCCGAAGGAGGATCAGAGCTACACTGTCGAGTATGTCGAAGAACAACAAACGTCGGACTCCTTGTACGAGATGGACAATCTCAATAAGAAGGATAAATATAAGGTGTTTCTTAACGGCAATCACGCGCTTATCCATATAACAACGGGTCATCCGGAGGGAAAGAAGCTGCTGGTGGTCAAAGATTCGTACGCCAACAGCCTGATTCCTTTCTTAACGAAGCACTTCAGTGAAATATACGTCGCAGACCTGCGCTATTTCGAGGAAAATTTGGTGAAGCTCGTGCAGGAACAAGGTATCCATGACATGCTGCTGCTCTATAATATCCAAACCTTTTTGGAAGACCCATCTATTAAGAAGCTATCGGAGGGGATTGAATGAGAAGAGATAAGAAAGAGATTAGGAAAATTTTAGCCGCTATCCTGGCGTTCGCTGTGGCTGTCGGCGTTATGGCCGGATGTTCCGGCAAGGAGAATGGCGCCGCCGAAGCTCTATCGGCCGCTGAAGTAGGGGAACGAATCCGGCAGGCGGTGAATTTTGATGATATGAAGCAGGGGGACGACAGCAAGCTGGAAAAGCTGTACCATATCGATGCCGCGGAGGTGGAGGATTATATTCTTTATACGGCCTCATCCAATGTGAAGGCGGACGAACTGGCCGTTATTAAAGTAAAGGATGAGAATCAAGTGGAAAGCGTCAAAGAGAAAATAAGGCAAAGAATCGAAGCGCAAACGGTAAAATTCAAAGACTATCGGCCGGACGAATACTTTCTTATCGAAAAGCATGTTTTGAAAACGAGAGGTCCCTTTATTCTTTTTGCGGTCTCCCACGAGGCTGATCAGATGGAACGTGCCTTTGACGGCGCGTTTTAAATTTGGAAAGGTAAACGACCGGAATCTGTGTTAAAATTGTAAATATATAGTAGACGTTGGCCCGGAGCAGTCCTATTCGTAGTCGTCTTGAACTGCGAACTGCTTGCTTCGGGTTAATCGTTTTGAACGGTGTCTCAGATCGGACGCTTGTTTTTCAGATTCGTATCCTCGGGCAGCAATGTTGAGGGTGAAATTGTTCACCTTAAGGTTATCAACTAAGGAAGGCTTGATAACGATGAACACAAGATCGAATAAATTCATGTTACTTGGATTAGCATTAATGCTAGTTTGTATATACATACAAGGTGAGCCTGGAATTAAACTCTATGGAAACGAGCTTTTCATAGGGTTGTTTGGATTCATTTTAGTAGGGATCGGTTTTTTCATGGAGAACAAGGATTAGTAGAATGGATTAATAAAATGAAGCCGTGATCGAAAATTTTATATAAAAAAGAAGCTAGTCCCTAGCAGATTCAGGCTGTGCGGAGACGTCAGGAAGCAGGAGGATAAGCTATGAAGGCGGTTGCGAATGCAGCGGTAGCTGTGTTCATGTTCATGAGCATACTGGTAGGCTGTTCCAATAGCGTTAAACCCGATGCAAGTATGTTTGAGGTGGGGATTGAGGAACTACAGGGTATCCGAGCGAATGAGCCATTTATAATAACCGGTTATTTGAAAAACAACTGGAAACATTCTTGGGAGATCTTACACGGAGCCGGAATGTTTACCTACGAGATTGTAGATATGGAAGGAAATCCGGTTAAGCGAGAAAGCGGCATGCTCTTTCAAAACGATATAGGCTATCTTGTACAGATCAAACCCAATGAAGTGTACAAAGACAACGGAGAAGAACAAAGAAGCGAAGAGTTCTATACCTTCGTCATCGACAAACCCGGACGGTATAAAGTCAGGACAAATGTAGAGTTCCAGATCGAGCATAACCAGGAAATTTATGAACAAACACTAACCAGCGAGTTCTATAAGTTCACCGTTGAATAGGTACTGGATTATAAAAGCTACTAGAATCACTACAACCACCCCTGGTCAGAAGGAGTGGTTTTTTGTGTTACACAGCAGCATGGCTGAATTTTAAGGAGGGAGGATGCAACCTTTTGTAAAAAAATCCCTGCTGAACTATTGACATGGCGCATCTTTTAGTATACATTTGTATACGAAATGACGGTGTATACGTATGTATACGAAGAGGAGGGTGCAAAATGAGAGGTGGATATCGAGAACGGGTCGAAGGAAGGCATCGTGGCGAAAGCGTGGAAAGTCGCGAACATCGAGGAGACCGTCACGGACGGCATGGCTCTCGCTATGGGATGCATGGCCCGCAAACGTTCAGAAGAGGGCGAATATTGGCTTTCCTGGAGCATTTGCAGTCCAGGCGTGCCACGGTGGCCAAACAGCTTGGCGAGCCTGAATATGAAACGATCAAACCGGTCATATCCGGTGAGCTCAAGGCGCTCGACCACGTTATAGAAGAATATATTCGCTTATTTGATCTACAGGAGGAGGATCCCCAACCGGATAATGGCGATCCCCCAGATGTCAGAGAGGAGAAATAACGGCAATGTGGCAGTTGTTGCGACGATTTTTTTCGTATTACCGGCCTTATAAAGGTTTGTTTATGCTGGATTTTGGATGCGCGGTCATCGCGGGTCTCCTGGAGCTTGCTTTCCCGCTTGCGATTAGCAAATTTATCGACGATCTGCTCCCGGTGGGGAACTGGGGGATGATCGTGCTGGCTTCATTAGGGCTGTTATGCGTCTACGCGCTTAATACCGTCCTGAACTATATCGTCACCTATTGGGGGCATATGCTGGGCATCAATATCGAGACGGACATGCGGCGGAAAATGTTCGAGCACATCCAGAAGCTGTCGTTCCGGTTCTTCGACAATCACAAGACGGGTCATCTGGTAGGCAGGGTGACGAACGACCTGAACGAAATCGGGGAGCTCGCCCATCACGGGCCGGAAGACGTGTTCATTGCCGTCATGACGCTCGCGGGCTCTTTTACACTGATGGCTTACATTAATCTGGAGCTTGCCCTGCTGACGTTCATTATCGTACCGATTATGGCGTGGCTAATTATTTTGTTCGGGGGAAGAATGACCACCACTTACCGCCGGTTGTTCTCCAACGTCGGCAACTTTAACGCCCGGATCGAGGAGAACGTGGGCGGGATTCGCGTCGTGCAATCGTTCGCTAACGAAGAGCATGAGAAGGAGCTGTTCGCGGTCGACAACCGAAACTTCCGCGAGACGAAGCTGATGGCTTACAAGACAATGGCCCGGAGCATCTCCGTCAGCTACATGCTGATGCGGTTGATCACCATTTTTGTGATGGTGTGCGGAGCGTGGTTTTATATCAAGGGCAGAATCGAGCTGGGAGAATTCATGGCTTTCCTTCTGCTGTCGAATATCTTCTTCCGTCCGATTGAGAAGATCAACGCCGTGATCGAGAGTTATCCGAAAGGGATCGCAGGGTTTAAGCGATATGTGGAGATTATCGACACCGAACCGGATATCGCCGATGCGAAGGATGCCGTGGCCGTTGACTCGCTGCGGGGAGATATCCGCTTCGAGAACGTGACGTTCGGCTATGAGCCGGATCGGAGTATTCTGAACGGCATCCACCTGTCGATTCGCGCAGGAGAAACGGTTGCGTTCGTGGGCCCTTCCGGTGCCGGTAAAACGACGATTTGCAGCCTGCTTCCAAGGTTCTATGACGTGACCGGAGGCCGGATTACGATAGACGGTCTGGATATCCGGGACATGACGCTGCAATCATTGCGGAGAAATATCGGCATTGTTCAGCAGGATGTATTCCTCTTCTCGGGAACGATCCGGGAGAACATCGCATACGGAGATCTGAAAGCTACGGAGGAGCAAATCTGGGAGGCGGCCAGGCGGGCGTCGTTGGAAGAGATGATCCGCCAATTGCCGGATGGAATGGATACGGTCATCGGGGAGCGGGGCGTCAAGCTGTCCGGAGGACAGAAGCAGCGGCTGGCGATCGCCAGAATGTTCTTGAAGAATCCTCCGATCCTGATTCTGGATGAAGCGACGTCGGCGCTTGACACCGAGACCGAAGCGGCGATTCAGCAATCGCTGGCCGAGCTGTCCGTCGGAAGAACGACGCTGGTCATCGCGCACCGGCTGGCAACGATCAAGAACGCGGACCGGATCATCGTCATCGACGAGAGCGGCATCGCAGAGCAGGGCCGGCATTCCGAGCTTGTCGCTTCCGGCGGCATATACAGCAGACTTCATCAGGCTCAATATCTGCATGCGTGAATGAGGGCTGTCCCCTAAGCGATTATAATGAAGGACCCCGTTCCCACTCATAGTGGGATTCAGGGTCCTTTTTGCTTCATTATTGAGACAGCTCCTTCGTGCACCGACCTCGAAATATTTGCTATCTATAGCCTGGCAGCTGCTTCGAAGGGGGTATAAACTATCGCCTGGAAGCTCACCAAACGTGGGTATGGTTAACTAACTGGATTTTCTACAGTTATTTTGCCCCCTTAAGGCGAAAAGAGAAATACTAACTGGAAAAACTACAGGTATTTTGGGGAGAAAAGGCGATATCAGCCAAAAACCTCAAATCTAAGTGTAGTTTCTCCAGTTAATTCAGTCACTTTTGAAGCAAGCCCGGAATTTGCCTGTATAAAATACAGTTAGTCATCCATGTCACTAGTGTGTCGCCGTCAGGGGGATAACAATCAGGACAAGGTGAGTGGTTGGCCGTGCAATTTTCAGGACAGTTAGTCATCCATGTCACTGGTGTGTCGCCGTTTAGGCGGATAACAATCAGCTCCCGAAGCCCCCTTGGCGCATCCTGACCGTGCCCGATCCGGTCCTGACCGTCATTACGGGCTGCCGCATAACCGCAGTCACTACGGATATGCGGCCTTTGAAGACAATAAAGCTATATGCTCCCAGCAGTCCGTTACAATAATAGTAACAACTATGAAGGGGGCTGCAGCCATGCTGCTGGATACGAAGAACAAAAAAATCATATTCGCCGTCATCATGATTATTATATGGGGGACTGGAGGCGTCGTTTATGCAGCCAAGGGCAATCCATGGTTGTCTGTCGCAGCGTTTGCGGTTGTGCTAGGAATGGGGGTCAAGCTCTATAGCACAATGAAAAAATCGGAGAAGTAAGGCCGGGTGAATGCATATGATACTGGAAACCCATCGCCTGACCGGCTGGTATACGAAAAATAAGCCGGTTATCAACGAAGTACATCTACAGATTGAGGGAGGGAAGGTTTATGCCTTGCTCGGCGCCAACGGTGCGGGCAAAACGACCCTGCTCCACATCCTTACCTCCATACACGGCCAATACAGCGGGGAAATCCGTTATTGCGGCGAGAAGCTGACGTCCGGCAATGAGATGCGGCTGAAGCGTTATCGATGCTTTATCCCGGATCATCCCGATTTATTCGATGAGATGTCGCCGCTTGGTTTTATCGAATTTGTGCATCGGTTATATGGCACAACTCCGGATTCGGCCCGGCTGGCGGAGCTTTGCGGGACCTTCTCCTTCGACCAGTTTCTTCATCAGAAAATCGGTTCCTTGTCGCTGGGCAACAGACAGAAGACGGCATTGATCAATGCGCTGCTGCTGCGATGCCCGCTGCTCATTCTGGACGAGCCGTTGGTCGGTCTGGACGTGGTAGCCATCGAAAGCTTTTACCGGGAGCTGCGGACCTACGTGACGCAAGGGAATGCCGTCCTGCTGTCTACCCATCTGTTCCCGATCGTGGACCGGATATGCGATGAAGCCTTCATTCTTCATGGGGGAACCATTCAAGAATCGGTAACGGTTAGCAGGAATCACTCAGTGCAAGAAACCTTCTTCCGGGTGATTGGCCATGAGTAGCGCTCCATCTGTGTTCCAAGTCCTCCTGCTAGATGAGACCAAGGGTAAACGATGGATCAGGGAATTAACTGCCATTGCGGTCATAATGGGAATCATCCTGTTCATTATCCCATCTTCCTACACAGCTCTCGGCGTTCAGTCGCTCGGCCATCTGCTTAAGGGGACAATTGCCGCCGGCTTATATTTGTCCGTCCTATCAGCCATCTCCAAGGCAAGGGATCCTAAATACAAGTTGCTGCTGTCTATGCCGATGGACAAAAGAAGGTTCGTATTCCTCTATGCTCTTGTGCTATGGGTAAAAAATTATGGACTCCGGATGATGCCCGTTGTCATGTCCGTGCTTGCCGTGAGCGTTAATGACGGAAAGCTGACGCTCCAGCAGTTAGTTCTGACGGGGGCGGGATGTGCCGTATCCGGATTGGCCGCTTCTTTATGCGGCACGGGCGCCGTCATCTTCGCTTATGAGCGAGGGCTCCTGCGGTTCCGGACAGGACGGTCGACGATGAAGTTCAACTGGATGAAGAGGGAGTTCGTCCGGTTCGCAAGCGATAAGGTGCTCTTCCTGAATCACCTCGGGTATTCGCTGTTTATGATCTTTTTTCTCTTTAACGCCATTGCCGTATCCCATGTGGATAGCCGTTTTGTCCTTTTCCTGCTGACTTTGCTCTCAACAGCCTCGACTCCCGGTGTGTTATTTTCCTACGAGAAGCCCTGCCGTTCACTGCTGCTCTCGCTGCCGGTGTCGGGGAAGACCTTGTTTGTAAATAAATATTTATTCAGTATCGCGATTACATTGCCTCTATATCTGTTGGCCTACGCGATCGTGCATATATACCAACCCGCTATCGGGACGCCGGGGCTGCTCGTACTCATGCTGTGCTCGCTTGGATTGACCGTCTTTATCAAGCTGTATTACGATTTTAAGCGGCCGAACTTCGAATGGAGTCATACCCGCCAAATGTTCGAGCACAAGCGGAAGTATAAGCTGTGGGCCATGTCCATAGCCGTATCCGCGCCGTGGATGTTATACTCATATGTGGCTATACTGGGAATAATCGCTGCGCAATGGGTAGTGACTTGGTGCTTCCTGTACGCCATAAGAAGGGGAGGCGCCGCAGTCAACCGATTTTAAAAATGCGGAAGCCGGTGGTGTAACATGGAGCTAAGCACAGCGTGGATAATCATATTATTTTTCCTGCTCTTATATATGCGGACGAAAGACGCGGTGGCCTCCTTATTATTTGGTCTACTGAACTATGTGAATTTTCTGTTTGCCCTGCAGATCAGCCACATCGTATGGGCGGAAATTCTGAACATCCGGAACCCGGCGGCCGAGCAGGTATTTTTGTTCGTTTTCATCGGGATTGTCGCATACCTGATCGGAAACTTGTTTTCGGGTAGAACGAAAAGGGACGGCCCTGAAGCGAAGCAGGTATTTTCTTTGCGGCAGCGCATTTTCATCTCGTTCGGCAATATGTGCATGATTATGGGGGGGATCTATCTTTCCCTCCTTTTCTACAGGGGGACATCCGGTATGCAGGACAAAATCCTGCACACCCTGCTGCTCGCGGTATATATCGCGGTGATTGTAGTCAGCCACCGGTTATATACATACACCTTCAGGAAGGAGATGGAGAAGCGGCAGTTGGAGCAGGAGCTGGGGCAGTTGGAGAAATACGCGGCTTCCCTGGAACACGTTCTGCAGGATATGAGGACATTCAAGCATGACTATGCCAACATTTTGTCCACTCTTCAAGGGTTCATGGAGGAAGAAAAATTTCCCGAACTGAAGCGTTACTTCTACGATGAAGTTTGTGCATATTCCGAGAAGCTGCTTCAGATGAATACGAGACTGTCCTTGCTTGGACATATTCAGCTTGCACCGCTCAAAGGGATTGTCTCCTCGAAAATGCTGAGGGCTATGGCGGAGCAAATCGACGTCTTTATCGATATTACGGAGGATGTTCATGAAGTGGAGATGACCCCGCTCGACCTGTGCCGAATAATGGGAATCCTTCTGGACAATGCGATCGAGGCTGCGCTGGAGACGCCGCAACCGAAGGTGGAGCTTGGCATCGTCTCGAAGAAGGGGGCCACCCTCTTCATTGTTAAAAATAGCTGCTCCGAACAGACGCCGCCGATATATAAAATGTTCGAGTATGGATTTTCCACCAAAGGAGACAACCGGGGAATCGGCTTGTCCTCGGTAAGGGAGCTGCTCGACCGCAAATATCCCGATGCGATGCTGAATACGGAGCTGGACACTGCCGCAAGGACATTTATGCAGCAGCTTGTGGTCAAGAATGTTCATTCGGGAAATAGGAATTCGTAATGAGAAGGGGATTATCTGATGCTTAATGTTTACATTTGCGAGGATAATAAACAGCAGCGGGAACAGCTCGAACGAATCGTAACGCATTCGATCATCAGACAGAGGCTGGATATGAAGGTGGCGTTGTCCTCCGGCGACTATCTCGATATTTTGGAGCAGCCCCGGTGTGACGGCGGCCTTCCGTCCCTTTTTTTGCTGGATATCGATCTCAAAGCGGACATCAACGGAATCCAGCTTGGCGGGATACTGCGGGACAGGTACCCCGATTGCTTCATTGTGTTCGTAACCACTCATTCGGAGCTGAGCTATCTGACCTTCCAGTACAAGGTTGAAGCCTTCGACTTTATTATCAAGGACAATCCGGAGCAATTTCATATGCGGGTGGAGGAGTGTCTTCGCAAGGCTTATGAACGCCATTTGAAGAAGGGCGGAGATTCCCGCAGAATGACCATCGAAACCGATGAAGCCATTATCAATGTCAAATATGAGGATGTGCTTTTCTTCGAAACGTCGTCCTCACCGCATAAAATCAAGCTGCATGAGCGGAACCGGCAGATCGAGTTCTATGGGACTTTGAAGGAACTCGAGAAGCAGCTCGATGATCGCTTCTATCGCTGCCATAAGGCATATATCGTCAATGTGGACAATATACGGGAGATTGACAAGCTTAAGCGGGTGGTGCATATGATCAACGGAGAGACATGCTATGTCTCCTTCCGGTATTACAGCGGTCTCGTCAAAGCTATGCAGAGCGGAACAGCAGAGGGGAGCTTGGAAGATGATAGCCTTCAAAAACATAGAGCAAGTACATACTGAGGCATTTTGGAAAATAAGACTGGAAGCCTTGAAAATGCATCCCGAAGCATTCGGCAGTTCTTATGAAGACTCGGTGCATACCCCATTGGCCGAAGTGAAGAAAAGAATAAATAATGATAAGGATAACTATATCCTGGGAGCTTTCACGGAAGATGAACAACTGGCAGGCATGGCGGGATTCAGAAGGGAACAAGGAATTAAACTTAACCATAAAGGAATGATTTGGGGAGTTTATGTCTCGCCCGAGTACCGTGGACAAGGGGTTGCTAAAGCCCTTATTCGGGAAATATTGGATAGAGGAAGAGAAATAGAAGGGTTGCAGCAAATCAATTTAAGTGTTGTAACGGCAAACCGGCCGGCTGCTGAACTTTATAAGAAAGTTGGATTTGTAACTTACGGTGTGGAGAAAAATGCATTAATCTATAATCATCAAGGGTATGACGAGGAGTTGATGACGTATTTTTTTAAAAGGTAAACAAATGGTGGAGATATCGCTTGAATGAGGAAGGAGAATTTTGTATATTTTATTTAGTTAGCCTAACTAAAAATGTCAAGGCGAGCAAGCGAAAGGATGGGAACAGTTTGCAAAGGAAAGAACAATGGCCTGCAAGTTATTTTTTTAAACGGATTACTCAGTCTTTAATGAATGCCCTGCAAAAGAAATTGGATCGGTACGGGATTACAAATGCCCAAGTGTTTGTGATGCTCTGTCTTTCCAGCGAAGACGGTCTCTCACAAAACGAGTTGTTGAAGCATCTCCAGATTAAGGCGCCTTCGTTAACGACTTTACTTGACCAGCTTGAGAAAAAAGCTCTTATAGAGCGCCGGCCGGATTCGCAGGATGGACGGACAAAGCGTATTTACCTTAGTCCATCAGGAACTCAATTTCTCGAAGAGGAAATGCGGCCCATCTTTAACGAATTGGAGGAAAAGCTGCTTTCGGGTTTATCGCAGGAAGAACGGGCTCTGCTGTTTCCCTTGCTTATTCGCCTGTATCAAAATACTTACGAATACGAGATAGATAGTAACTAGAGGGGAGGAATAAAGTGAAGCAATTCTTAATGAACTTATTCGGCCAGCCCAATGGTTTGTTAGGAAGCATCGGTGGAAAGATTTTGGCATCAGCCAATAAAGAAATCAACCAATGGACTGTATCCTTGTTGGGAGTACAGCCTGATGATAGAGTCCTGGAAGTTGGATTTGGTCCTGGGGTAGCGGTGGAGATGACAAGCAAGATCATTAAGGATGGAGTGTTGGTGGGAGTCGACATTTCGGAGGTCATGCTAAGCCAAGCCCAAAGAAGAAATGCAGCTGCCATACAGGAAGGACGGGTGAAGCTCATACTTACGGCCGTGGAGAATCTCCCCGTATTTGACCACCCATTTGATAAAATCTATACCATTAATTCAATTATATTCTGGGAACAACCCGTCGAACGGTTAAAAGAGTTACGGAGTTGGTTGAAGCCGAACGGAAGAATAGCCATTACACTCCAACCCCGATCCAAGGGGGCTACAGATGAAATGGCACACATGGAAGGTGAAAAATTAGTGCAGTATCTCCAAGAGGCGGGGTTCAAGCCAATTCGTCTAGAAACTAAAAACATGAAGCCTGTTTCTGCTGTATGCGCTATCGGTATTAATGCCTGAAGGGGGGCGAGCAGCTTAACAAGGACGAGGCAAGGAAATTCCATATCAAATTAGGACTATAGAGGTGTTTTGACAGATTTAGGATGATCACAATTGATAATTAGGACACCCATTCTTTATACTTGTTCTAAGCCATTGGGCCCTTATGCTACGAGTATCTATCAACGGGTAATATGGATCTGTTTAAGTAAAAGTAAATCATAGGAGGCAAGTAAATGAGTGAAGAGGTAACTTCAAGCGGCTGGGATGCCATCGATCGGGAGATGTCGAGAATTTACGGAGATCAGGAGCCGAAGCATTACGGAACGATCATTTCTTATGCGCTAGGCGGCCCGGACCCGTTGGATGGCATAAGCGCCTACAAGGCGGAAACGCCAGAGCCGCATTGGCATTTTGTCACCTATGGTTTCTCGGAATTGTATGATAAGGAATCCGACAATGCGGAGGAGAGTGGTTTCGGGTTTGAATTGACCTTCCGGCTGGCCCGCAAGGAAGAAGAGGAAGAACCGCCGGCGTGGGCATTGAATTTGCTGCAAAACATGGGGAGATACGTTTTTAACAGCGGCAATGTGTTCAGAGCGGGTGATCATTTGGATGCGAACGGTCCCATTTGCCTGGGGTCCGATACTCTATTGACCGCACTGGCTTTCGTCGAAGATCCGGAGCTTCCCGCCATCGATACTCCGAATGGGCGGGTTGAATTTTTGCAGATGGTCGGAATGACGGGGGATGAACTGGAAGCGACGCAGGCATGGAATACGCTGGGAGTGCTCTCCACCGGTTTACCGTATATGCCGTATTACATAACGGACCTGGAACGGGACTCGCTTCTTCGCATTCCTGCCGTATCCGAAGCCGTCCATAGAGGGATGGAACAAGACGGCTCCAGCACCGGTTTTTTATTTGTAAGTCAGTTAGGCTGGGAACAGGGCAAGAATGGCTGGTTAAATAAGACCCCGTCCACACTCCGGCTAGGGGCTAAGCAAGCTGAAGTCATCGCGAAGCTGCTTCGCGGCCGTATTCTCAAAGGCAATAGGCTGCTCCTCGTTGGGCCGGATTTGCGGGTGACTTTGGAGCCGGGGGAGAAGCCGGGATGGTCCTCGGGCGAGGGCGAAGTCCGGATAGTGCTGGATGAGCGGGCGGCCGCCGAGCTCAGCGAGAGGCTGATTCCGAAGGAAAGTAAATTTAAAGTCCCTTCTTTGCAAGGGGTCGCCTTTCAAATTGTAAAAACGAATATTACCGATACCGAAGGAAACGTTGTAAAGGTCATCGGTTGAGAGAAAGGATTTAACGTTATGCCCACTTATTCTTTTCATCCTATGACTGAAGAGTATGCTTCCATGATTTGCAGTTGGAAGTATGATCATCCCTATTCTATTTATAGTATGGATGGCAGTGAGGAATGTATTTCGGAACTCATGAACGAAGAGTACTTTTATGCGTTGGATGACCGGGGAGAGTTAACAGGATATCTCTGCTGCGGGAATGCTGCCCGTGTTCCAGGGGGATATGCCATCAACCTCTATAACAACAACAAGTATCTGGACATTGGTTTAGGCCTCAAGCCTGATTTTACGGGCAAGGGCAATGGGCTTGAATTTTTGACTCAGGGGATCGGCTTTCTTAAGAAAAGCTATAAAGTTCAACATTTTCAACTGGTTGTTGCAGCCTTCAATGAAAGGGCAATGAAAGTATATGAGCGTGCCGGATTTATTAAAGGGCCTTGCTTCATGAGCAAGGTAGGCGATCAAGAGATAGAATTCGTAGCGATGAACTATTCCACGGCCGAAGGTACGTCTACGGAATAGTCTGCAGCTGGATTGCAAGGAGGCCGGATTTAAACAAAGGGGTGCGATGATGGATAACAAAACGAAAATTTATTTAGTCAGACACGGGCAGACCGAATGGAATGTCAAGCATAAGTTCCAAGGCCACCAGGATTCTCCGCTGACAGATATGGGCATTAAGCAAGCCCAGTGGTTAGAGGAAGCTATTCGGAATGAGCAGATAGATATGATTTATTCAAGCTCAAGCTTGAGAGCCCGTCGAACGGCAGAGATCATAAGAGGCACGCGGGAAATCGATATCATCGAAAGTGATGATTTAAGAGAAATCAATCTGGGAATTTGGGAAGGCAGAACCCAGGATGAGGTTAAGGAGCTCTATCTGGAGGCCTTCAATGATTTTTGGGATAACCCGGAGAAATTTAAAGTAGAGAACAGCGAAACCTTCCGGCAGGTTTCCGACCGGGCAATAAACATGATGCGCCAAACGGTCAACGACAACCAAGGCAAGTCTATACTAATTGTGACTCATACGGTCGTGGTCAAATTAATCATGGCCTATTTTGAAGGACGGCCGATGAAAGAGCTTTGGATTCCGCCGTATATTCATCCGGCCTGTTTATGCAAGGTTGAGATAGATGGGGACCAATCGAAAATCATTTTGCATGGAGATATTAGCCATTATAAGGAAGAGCCTTCTCTAGGATAAGCAAAAGCAGGGAAATTCGCACCGCAGGCGGGGACTGTGTCCGGTGTGACTATCTGCCGACTTATGGCGGTGCCAGGCTGTGTGACGATGGGGGGCCGCTTAGCCTTTCGAAGGCTACCATTTATACCGGCCGCAAGGGAAAGATTTCACGATTGTGAGGGCAACCTATGGGGAATTATTTTTTGTACCATTATTATGAAGCTGAGAATGGCCCTTTTAAAAACTTATCGGCATTACCGTATGATGAAGCCCGTAAAGTTATGGAGAAAGTAAAGCAGGAAGGAACTGTATTTGCCAGCAGACGATCTGATGATTATTTAACCGTACGCCGGCAATTGGAAGAACGGGCAAGAACTTTATTTATAGATAAAGGCGGGAAACCGGAAAAATTATATCCCCACTATATGACTTTGGGCCGGTGTGAGTGGCTGAAATCCTGGTATAAAGAAGGCCGGGTATTGCAAATACCTTTGGAAGAGTTTGATCCGGAAACTATAAGCTTTACATACGGGGATTTATTCCCGACTATGAGATATAAAGACGGCAAACCATATAGGGAAAAAATCTATTTACAAGACGAAATCAAGGAATTGATCGAACAATTCGGATGGCCGCAGGAATGGAACAGAGACGGAAATAAAGGACCTGAACGATATATAGAAGTCCAAATATGGGATGATAAAGTAGTTGGAAAATTTTTGTAAATAAGGTAGAGTGGGGGGAGAAGGCTGTCGTATAATAGATTGTGTTGAGCCCCTTGATTTTACCGCTTATTTTGAAAAAGAGGGTTAGTCAGACCATCCTGTCTCCACCGCATCATGCCCGGGACATACAGTTCTGAAGGGGCGTACATTTAAACATGTAACCGGTGTCAAAAATGCAAACCATTTCATTGGAGGAAATGATTATGGCCACGAGACAGAGATTGGAGAAATTTAAATGTGAGATCACGACCAGAGAATACAAGCTGATCGGACAAAGCATCACAGCCAATTTTCCTAGCGGTTTTCCGGACGCGGCAGTGAAGATCCAAAGAGAATTTGCAGGGAGAAGACATGAAGTAGCGAATGTCGTAGATCCTGAAGTCATGATTTCGCCTTATATGTGCAATGAAATTTTCGCTACCTACTTTGCTTGTTTGGAAGTTAGGGAAATGACCCATATCCCCGAGGGGATGATCGGCTTTCAGCTTCCTCTTATGAACTACGCCAAGATTAATTGTACCAATAAAACTATTGGAGAGGCCTATACGAAAATTTTTGAATGGATGGGGGCTAACGGATATAAACAGAAGTTTCTGGATAATTCATGCCCCATCGAAATCTATTATTTCGAGGATAATGTAGAGGAAGAAGATGTGGAAATTCTAATTCCGATTAAAGATTAAAGTTCAATCTTTGCAATTGCGATGTCATAATAGTCTGCTATTTAAACGAAACGTTTCGGCAGCTTAATTTGAGGAGAATGTGAAAATGAAAGTCAAGAGAATTATTGCCAACATTGAGACACAGGATATTGCCAAAGCTAAGTCCTTTTATGGAGAAATACTTGGACTTGATCAATTGATGGATATGGGATTTATTGCGACCTACGGTTCACATGAAAAAATGGACACTCAAATCAGTTTTCTCTCGGAGGGAGGTTCTGGGACGCCTGTGCCTGATTTGTCCATTGAAGTTGATGACCTGGACGATGTTTTAACTCGTATACAAAAGGCAGGGATTCCTATTGAGTATGGACCAGTTGATGAACCGTGGGAGGTACGGCGTTTTTTTGTAAGAGATCCTTTCGGGAAGCTTGTCAATATTCTTGTTCATCTTTAGATGAATGAGTAATAGATGCGTTAAAAGTCTTCACCAACCGGGCTCATTATCCGCAGCCCCCTGACTTAGGATTTTATCCGAAGAATGGATAAGGCATTTTTGCGTTGGCGAACAAATTAGGGCTGGGGGGAGCAAAACGTTGAACATAAGAACGGTTTCTCTATGTATTATAAGAAAAGACAATCTTATTCTGGTTGAGGAGATGCGGGATGATGCCGTGAAGAAGACGTTCTACAGGCTGGTTGGGGGGACGGTGGAATACGGGGAGAACAGCAAACAGACGGTGATCAGGGAAGTTAAGGAAGAAATTCATGCGGACATTACGGAGCCGAAATTGCTTTTTATCATTGAAAATATATTTCCGTATCTGGATCAGGTAGGGCATGAAGTGGATTTTATTTATGGGGCGGAATTGGTAGACAATTCCTTATATTTCAAGGATGAAATAGAGGGAATGGAAGGAAACAATCCATATAAAGCCGTTTGGAAACCGCTCGAAGGATTTCTAAATAACCAAGAAGAAAAGCTGGTGCCCGACGGCTTGTTAGAGCTGCTGCTGGAGCAGGAAAGGGACTTCATCAGTCATGTTAAACATATCAGAACAACCTGACCAATAGGTTTAGTAATAGAACCGGGGCACGAATTTATTACACTATCCATAACCGCATCCGTCATGATAAAAAGGAGCCTCCCGCAGCAGAAGGCTCCTATAATTCTATTTAGGACGCGATTGGATGATGAAGCGATGCTGACTGACATCGAAGTACCCGTTCTCCCGGATGATTTGGTGAATTTCATACAAGGGATCGGCGTATTTTTCCGGATCGAAGTCGGGAATTTGCCAGGGTATCGCTTGTAAATAGTAAATCAAGCTGGCCGTATCATAGAATCGCTGAATAGGGAATTCTTCCTTGCGGGTCGAAATCTCAAAGCCATTCGCTTCAAGCTCCATCACCGCCGTTTCCAGATTCCAATGTGCGAACTCTTCATTTAACGGAACGCCCATCATTTCGTTGATCTCGCGGCAATCGAGTCCGCCGGCTTGTTGGGTAAGGAAAATCCCGTCATCCGCAATAATCCTCCTTACTTCTTCCGGAGAGTAGGATTCGTGCTGATTTAGAATCAAGTCGAATTGACGGTTTTGAAAAGGCAGATTGAAATCATCCTCAATCTGTACGACCTTTACGCCCAGAGGTTCCAGCCTCTTTCTGGCGATTGGAACGTTGGGAAGATACCCTTCCGTGGCGAAGGCCTCTTTGGGAAATGGGGACAGTAAGGACAGGAACTCCCCGCCGCCGGTGCCCATATCCAGCATGGACTTCGCTTTCCGAATAAGGGGGATGGCCATGCTGCCGTAGGACCACGAGAGCAGTTGGCTCCCCATTCGGCCGGTTCTGGTAATGTATGAGAAGTCCCAGCCGGAAAAATCTTGTCGCGTGTCTGATAAAATTTCATGAAATTGCTTATCCATTGTCATCTGTCGACCTCCTGTTATCTGTATGTCTTTCGCAGATTTGTCTGCAGCTTCTGGAGGTCCCCTAATATATAAATGACCAAGTTATATTTCGTGCTCGAAGAAATTCATAGAAAATGTACCTCCTGTTAAGACTATAGGTTTATTGTAACCATAATCTTACAGGAATGTCTATGCGGATGTTATTGAAGCTCGAAATCGAAAACAGCGGACTATGCACAACCCCGGTGTCACGATAATCAACAGGTTCCCGCCTATCATAGAGATTTTTTGCGCATCATGCTGAATGAGAATGAATTTTTGAATGCTCAAGTGGAATGGTTCGCTGAGGGCAGAAAACTGAAATGGACCGTTATGGAGCGAAAACAAACGATTTAAAGGAGGAGATAACTGCCCATTAGCCTGGAAATCGAATCTATATGAAAAAGGATGGTGCGGATGCCGGTCGTCAGAGTATTTGTGTTGGATTCGGAAGAACGTGTGCTGCTTGTGAAAACACGCCACAAAAAAACGGGCGGTTATTACTGGATTGCCCCGGGCGGAATGATTGAGAAAGGCGAATACAGCCGGGAGGCGGCCATCCGCGAAGTGAAAGAAGAAACCGGTTTGGACATCTCCATTAGGAGACTGGTTTGGGTAGAGGAAAGTAAAAATGATAAAGGCGAGGTCGACTATATTCATTATTTTTTAGGAGAAAGGACAGGTGGAGAGAAAGTGACCGGGATCGACCCGGAGTTGGAGGCAAATGAACAAATCATATTACATGTGGAGTATATGAGTAAGGAAGAAATCAAGAAACAACCCGAGGTCTATCCGGAAGTTCTGGCATATGATTATTTCTGGGAAGTGATTCGGGCTTCGGCCCATGATCCATATGTCATCCGCCCCAGTAAAGGATTCGGAGTCAGATGAAGTTTAGCGATACTCCAATATAGTACTGCTCCGTTTCCGATCTCAGTATCCATATGGAGCAGGCCTGCCGCTGGTTTGATGAGGTGCTGGAAGAGGTTAAGGCGGGGATGGATCAGATGGAGTCCTTCGTGTGACCATCCAAATGACCGTCGACGCCATAGCGGTTTTCAGTGATAATAGGAGTACTAATTGCCCTGACGGATTGTAAGGATGGAGGGCGAAACGATGCCGGATAGGAGTGTTGAGGATGACTGAGAGAAGCTATGAATTGGATTGCGTTTTTGTAGATTATGAGGACAAGGTGTGGGAGAGGATAGAGCCGGCTCCTCTTGTCGATGTCGTCGATGGAAGACCGGTTAGGGAGGCCACCGGCATCAAAGCTTGCTGGGACGATGATTTTCTATACGTTCGGTTCGATTGCGAGGACAGCTACACGGTAGCCACCTATACTAAACGGGACGATCCGCTGTATGATCAGGACGTTGTGGAATTGTTTATCGATGAGGAAGGAAATGGAAGCCGTTATATGGAGTTCGAATTCAGTCCGCACGAGGTCATCTTCGATGCGATGATCGATAACCGGGAAGGCCATATTACCATCGATACGGAATGGGACGCGGAAGGATTAGAGGTAGAAGTCCGCACGGAGGAAAATCAGCGCACTTATATTATCCGATTGCCGCTTTCTCATTTCTGGAGCCGGCCCGAGCACGGTACCACCTGGCGGGTCAATTTCTACAGAATTGACGAACAGCGCGACGGAACGCGCGAATATCAGGCTTGGTCGCCGACCGGCGCAATCAATTATCATATCCCGTCCCGTTTCGGCACGCTTCGATTTGTTCGAAGGTAAAGAAAGGAAGCTAAGAACCTAGAGTCATCTCCAGGAAACGAGAGTTGGAACCAGCGTGTTCCGGTTCATTTTGTTCAGTTGCAGAACAAGCAGAGAACCCTAGGAGGAATCGAATGAAGAGAGAATTTGACGGGAAGACTTGCTCAACCGGAGGAAGTGGCCGAAGCCATTATTTGGCTCTGTTCGGATAAGTCATCGTTTGTAACGGGGCAATCTTTGGTCGTTGACGGTGGAAGAATTTCCGGAGAGTAGAATTAATAGAAACTATTATAAAACTATAGGAAGCAAACATCTTCAGCAAGCTAAGAACCTAAGCGCCAATTCATTGAGAAGCATAGCTCTGAACACTCGGTGAGGTAGATGTGTAGAATCATATAGATGGCATATAAAAATCGGAAGGTGTTAGGATGGAGAATCAGTGGAGGATAGCCCCTCATGATCCGGAGTGGAGGGATAGGTTTCTCGATCTGGGAATAAAGTTAAGAGAAGCGTTAGGTGAACTGGCGGTACGGATTGATCATGTAGGATCTACTTCTGTTCCCGGACTAGATGCCAAGCCTATCATTGATATCCAAATTTCGGTGGTGGACCTTGAGAATGTATCCAATTATAAAGGCAAAATTGAAAGTCTTGGATTCCAATGGCGCAGTGACAATTCGGACAAAACGAAAATATATTTTCGTGAAGTGCCCGGAAATAGAAGGACTCATATTCATGTCAGAAGAGCGGGAAGCTTTTCCGAACAAATGACACTGTTGTTTAGAGACTATTTGCGGGAGCATCCGGAAGATTGTTTGAGGTATGCGGAAGAGAAGCATCGATTGATGGCCCTCTATATAAATGATCGTCCGAAATATGTCGAGGGGAAAGGGCCTGTAGTCTGGAGCATCCTGCAGAAGGCCCATATCTGGTCCATGGAAGTAGGCTGGCAACCGGGAAAGACGGATGCATAATTATTGGAAGCCGCTTTGGCTGAACGAGTCTAAGGTGCAACACGTTTGTGAGAAAACAACGGAGAGATTCGTTCCAAAGGAGCCGCTTAACAATTAAATCACTTTAAAAGAGCAGCAGCTCATCGATTTTTCGAAGGAGGTACCTATGAAAATTCGGCAATACAATGATTCCGATCAAGAAGCACTCGAGAAATTCATGGAGGTTATGTATGCTTTCAGAGGATTGACATTTGATCCTGATCATTTACACCTTGATTTAAGAAGAATTCCAAGCACGTATCAAGAACCAGGAGGTCAATTTTGGATCATTGCTGATAACGATGCGGTAATTGGTACGGTAGGTGTCAAAATACTAGATTCCCATGAAAGAATAGGGGAGATCAAGCGATTCTTTGTTTTGAGTGAATATCATGGCAGAGGGTTAGGCAGGGAATTAATGGAGACTGCTATTAACTTTGCCCGGGAGAGAAACCTCAAAAAGATACGTCTTGATACAAGGAGACAAGCGATTAAGGCATTATCTATATTCAGGAATTATGGATTCTATGAAATACAAAGGTATAACGATAATGAACATGCTGAAATTTTTATGGAGCTGGACATAGAGGCGAAGATAGAAGGTTGAGTTTCGGTTTGCATTATAAAGGTCAAATGTGAATTCGTTAATTCATCTCTGCGATCATAATGGAAAGGAGGATGCCCGAAGCACCCTCCTTAAGTGTATGCTTGATTCCTGCGGGACGCATCGAAGTAACGGAGCTTACGGAGAGTCCAAGTTTCTCTTTTCCGCCAGGAGCCTGCGAAATTCCATTTCCAGCTCTTCGGACGGCTCCATACTGAGGCGGCTGAGCACTTCCGTTATTTTCGTTTCCAGGATGAGACGCTGATCTTCTTTCTGATCCCGCTCTTCCTTCGGAACATGCTCGATATATTTATGGTAGGGTCCTTCAAATAGTCGGATTTCCCCATGCTCTATCGATAAAATTCGGGTGGCGATTTTTTCGATAAAGCGCCGGTCATGCGAGACAAAAATAATCGTGCCCTCATACTCTTCCAGAAGCGATTCCAGCGCCTCAACCGCTTGAATATCCAGAAAGTTCGTCGGTTCATCCAGCACTAGCGTATTAATATCACTAACAAACAGTTTGGCCAGGGCAACCTTAACCCGTTCGCCGCCGCTCAACACTTCTATGCGTTTATATACGTCCTCCCGGAAAAAGTGCAGTCTCGCAAGCACGGTGCGAATGAAGGTTTCATTCTGCTTGGAGGTGATGCTGACGTTTTCCAATATCGTCTGTTCGGGATTCAGGATATTTAAATTTTGACTAAAGTAGCCGATCTTCATCGATGGAGAAATGGATATGCCCTTTTCCCGGTTAATTATTTTTTTTACAAGGGTCGTTTTCCCGCTCCCGTTCGGTCCGATGATGGCCAGCTTATCTCCGCCGCGAACATTAAAGCTTGCCGATTTCCACAGAACTCGTTGACCCGCGGTGCCCTGAACATTTTCTGCACGAAGAACGATCCGCCCGATGAACATCTCCTCATTAGGCAAATTCATTTTAAGGGGGGCGTCTTCTCTTGGTTTTTCCACCTTATCCAACTTCTCCAGTCTCGTTTCAATGGCTTTGGCTGTTTTTTGCAGCTTTTTTTGTTTCTTGGCAAAGTAGGGCTTGGCGCCGGTAATCTTGGCTTCCGACAAGCTGGTTTGTTTGGGCTTTTTCGTTGCTCTTGCCGCTTTTTGCTCCTTTAAGATCAAGGCCTCCTCCAGCTGCTTTTTCTTTTTCTCATACGTTTCGTAGGCTGCTTCGTGTTGATGACGTTCCAATTTCTTCTGTTCCGCGTAATCGGAATAGTTCCCTTTATATGCTTTCACATGGCCTTCATGGATTTCCCATATCGTTGTACAGAGGGCATCCAGAAATGCACGGTCATGGGAGACTATGACGAATGCGCCTTGCCAATGAGCCAGCTTCTTTTCCAGCCAATCGAGATGAGCGGCATCGAGGTTCGTTGTCGGTTCGTCTGCAAATAAAATTTCCGGATCTTTCGCGAGTGCTTCATTAATATATTGCTGAGTTACTTCTCCGCCGCTCTTCGTTGTGTCCGTTCTCTTAAGCTGCGGCAAAAGTTCACATTTGACTCGAGTCGTCACTGTACCTTCGTCTGGAGCTTTCTTCCCGGCCAGAACCTGCAGTAAGGTTGTTTTTCCGCTTCCGTTCTTACCTACCAAGCCGATCCTGTCGTGTTTGTGAATTTGCAATTGACGGGCATCAATTAATAAACGGTCCTTTATATAGAGCTTCAAGTGATTGGCTTCCAACAACATACTATCATCCCCATTCCTTTATGATCTGGAGACAAAAAATGCCTCCCGTCTGAATTCAGAATAGGAGGCAATAGGTGAACGCCAAAGAAGAGACCGCTCTTTAGGGCCCAACTAAGAATACCAATCCTATTCTGAAAACTCAATCGAAGGCATTATGAAATAGAGCAGAAGAAATCTGCCTGTACTGCCTTCATATTGATAGCTTTCGAAAAATAGGATTAGTACTTCATTGTCGTTGGCTCACCCTTCCGTATTTAGTTACTACAACAATAAAGGATGCGAGCAGAGAAGTCAACTTTTTAGTCCTGAATGGTTTCAACGATTTTATACGACATTTTGGAAAAATAATTAAGGATAGTTGGAGGAATTTGCCAGTCTATGTCGAATTTATTAGATTGTATATTCGGCATAGGAGTGAAAAAATTGTTACGTTACAAAATTATCGGAGTGGCCGTTAGTTCATGTTTGCTTGTCGGGATGCTGAATGCAGAAATCGTTCATGGTCAGGAGGCATCCGGGGAGTCGTTGTTCAAGCTTCAGGTTCAGAGCAATACTGCTCAAGTCGATGAAGTTCAAATGATTCAAATCACAGCCGGTACGAAAGATAAGAAATATATTAGAAGTACAGTAGACCGGCTGAATGTTCGTACAGGACCCGATTTGAACTCATCCGTCATCCGCAAGATAGACCAAACGAACCGATATGAAGTCTTGGACGAGCAAGAAGAATGGGTGAAAATCCGTTTGCCGGACGAAGGAGAAGGCTGGATATTCAAGGAATTTACCGAATATGAAAATACGGAAGAACCGGCCAATCCCGAAGCCAAGCCGGCAGAAGAGAAACGAACCGATGAGGTCTGGGCCGCAAGTCTGAATGAGCCAACCGTTGTCAAGATTATCGATATTACGAATCTTCGCAGTGGACCGGACCTCGACTATGACATTACTGGCAAAGCGATGCCCGGCGAAACCTACCCGATCGTTGAGACGGATGGGGAATGGTACATGATTTCGCTGCCGGATGAAAGCACCGCTTATGTGGCAAGCTGGGTCGTAGAGACGGATTTCTTGAAGCGCAATGCAAATCTGAATCCGCCGAAGAGCACGAGCAACGTGGAATCGGCACCGATCCTGTATATTTATCATACTCATAATCGGGAATCATGGAAAAATATCGCACGCAATACTAAAGGAAGTTCTGTCGATGACCCGGAAGTTAATATTACGCTGGTTGGCAAACGCTTGGGGCAGCTCCTGCAAGAGAAGAACATTCCGGCATTAACCGGGGAGGAAGATACTGCGGAGAGATTGAAGCAGCAAAAGCTGAGCTATTCCAAATCTTATTCGGTATCGCGCCAAGCGGTAGACAAAGCAGTGGAGACTTATCCTTCCCTCTATTATTTCTTCGATATTCATCGCGATGCGGACGTTCCGCGTGAGAAAACGACGGTTACCATTGACGGAAAAACATATGCGCGTATTCTGTTTGTTATCGGTACGGCGCATTCCGGATACGAGGAAAATCAAGCCTTCGCCGAGGAACTGAATAAGTTATTGAAGAAGAAGTATCCCGGATTATCGCGAGGCGTTCTTACCAAAAGTGCTCATCAGGGAGACGGGGAATACAATCAGTCAGTCTCTCCCGGCAGTTTGTTAATGGAAATCGGAGGCACGAACAATACTCTGCAGGAAAGCTTACATACGGCGGAAGCGCTCGCTGATGTATTCGCGGAATATTATAACTCGGTTAAGTAGTACGTCGAACGCGGGTTGAGGGAAATACAGAAGGTTGGAGCCGTGGCATGATGAACAATCCTGCTGAGGCTTCAACCTCTTTTTTTCGGTTCGTGGAGAGAAAGGTAACGCCTCCCCTTTGGTAGCTTGCTGGGAAAATCCATTAGCATTCTAAATCTTAAATATAAACAATTTAGGAGGGATTATTATGCTTCCGTTATTAGGAAAGCGAGCTCCAACAATACCTGATCTATACCCCTTAAAATAAAGGAGAGAGGAGCCGGGCGAATACTTCTTTAAACCGTTGAAGTGTAGGCCTTTTTGAAAATTCCGATAACAGAACCTCCTTACTTACACTAAGGTCCGTATAGAAATCCTGAACCAGCCGTTCTACAACCTTGTGATCAAAAAAGACCGCATTGAGCTCAAATTGGCCGCAGAAGCTTCGCATATCCATATTTGCACTGCCGGAGCAAGCCAAATTATCGGAAATGAGTACTTTGGCATGGAGGAATCCTTTTTCATAGCAAAAAAACGGACACCCGCAACCAATGAACGGCATGGTCAATAACTCAGAACGGGTTCCAAAAAATGTTTAATCGTGTTTCATGCTTGGCGTCGGACCGGCATATAAATCAGACATGCCTTTCGTTCGGGAGATGGTTCGATTGCTGTCCTTCCAAAAGCTCGCAGCTATTCTAACGGGGAGCTTACTCATCGCGGCAGGAACACACTGTTTTCTTGTTCCTAATCAAATTTTGGACGGCGGAGTATTGGGAATTGCTCTCATCGTAAATTATTTATTCGGGGCCCCAATAGGGCTTGCAATGATTTTGTGCAGCATACCGCTCTTTATTTTAGCTTGGTATTATCAGAGGAGCTATTTTTACAGCAGCCTGCACGGGCTGTTACTTTCATCTTTGATCATGGATTTGGCGACCCCATTACAACACCGTATGGCTAATTATTTGGACATAACTCCTGTAGGCAGCTCTATTCTGGGCGGTTTCGTGGTAGGAACCGGAATCGGAATCATGCTGAAATATGAAACCAGCACGGGAGGGACCGATCTGCTGGCCCAATTCGTTGCCAAAGGATTAATGATTAATGTAGGAGTAATCATATTTGTATTGGATGGGATCGTTATTTCTCTTGGCGGAATTCTTGTTTCGGCGGAAACCTTCTTTCTGTCCATGCTAACCATTGCCACCGGCGGTTTAGCTACCGGCCTCTGTACGATGAAGAACAACGATCGCGAGTGATTGGCTTGCTCAGAAATAAAGAGCCGCTATACATCGGCTCTAACCATTAGAAAGCAACCATACTGACCCGGTATGGTTGCTTTCTTGGTTTCAGCGAGCTGTGCCGCCACGATTTATTGCCCAGCCGAAATGTTTAACAATTCGGGTATGGTCACTAGCTTAACCCCATCCTCCCTTAATTTCGCAATAATTCTGGGCAGGGCGTTAACGGTTCCGGTCAAGTCCTCTCCGGTTCCTCCTGCGGAATGCTGCAAGATGATGGACCCCGGAAACACATGGGCAAGAATATTCGTCTCCACTTGTTCTGCGCTTAATCCTTTCCAATCTAATGAATCGACATTCCAATTGATGATTCTTTTCTGCTGGCTGGCCAGCCATTGAATTTGTCCCTCGTTGATGTTTCCGTACGGGGGCCTGAGCAAGCTCGGCGTATAGCCGGTAAAATTACGGATAAGGCTGTCCGTTCTCGTGATTTGCTCACGGAATTTATCATCGGTCAGCTTTGGAAGGTTCGCGTGATCATACGAATGGTTCCCGATCACATGTCCTTCATCGACCATGCGTTGGACAATATCCGGATGCTTCTCCACCCGATTGCCCACTACAAAAAAGGTTGCCTTAACCCCTTCTTTCTTCAAAACGTCCAGCACTTGCGGAGTAAATCGGTCATCGGGCGCGTCATCAAAGGTTAAAGCCACTTCCCGTTTGGATGAGGGGCCGTTAAGAATGAAGGTGCTTCTGTATTTAGCACGCAGATCGCCAAGGGACAGAGGCCGGGGATCTCGGGTAGCGTTTTCCGGCCCATCCGCCAAATCAGGTGTTTGGGTTAAAGGTTTTACTTGTTGTTCAGGCTGCTGCAGCGGCTCTGCTTGTTGAGTTCTTGTTGTATCCGGTGAAGCGCACCCGTTTGCGAAAAGGGTCAGAATAAGCAAAAATAACCAACGTGTTTTCATACATACCTCCTATAATGATTAATTGCTTTTCCCATAGGATTCGTTATTCGTGGCAAGGTATGCATGCGGAGTTAAAAAACGCAAATCTGAAGTTGGGATAATCATGCAAGACGGGAGTCCGCTGCAAATCTGCATGGCGTCTTGTCCTGAAAAGTTAGAATATATAGATTCTGCCCTATCCCGGAACAGGGGGAATACAGTAAACTGGAAGGAGATGACAATAACGATTTTAAATGAAAGCGCCGGCGGGCACACGCATTATTATCTGAAAAAGGACATTTAACGGGACAAGGAGGCATGATGAAACTAAAATTCGCGGATCGTCCGAACTGGACCCGGATTATCAAGAAAAGATATGTCCAAAAGTATGTACGGGATCATTGCTTTGAAGGATATATTTCGTGGCTGTTTCTGGACGAGGTCAAAGAGCCGTTAACAATGAAATACGGCAGCCAAGAGATCTGTATAGCGGATGATGGGTATTTCTGGCTGATGTTTTTTCCGAACAATAAGCATCATAGCTTGACGGTTATGATAAACGAGCAAAACAAAGTGATGCAGTGGTATTTCGATATCGTGAAATCGATCAAGCTGACGGATGAAGGAATACCGGTCATTGAGGATTTGTACTTGGATTTGGTCGTATTGCCGAATGAACAATATTACATACTGGATGAAGACGAACTGGACGCAGCATTGGAAGAAGGAGCAATGAATAGGAACGATTACAAGTTGGCGGTCGATGAACTCGAGAAGCTTCGAATGAGCGTTGAACGCGGAGAGAACGTATTACTGAATAATACCGACAGATATATGAAGGCTTGGTGAATCAGACGTATGGCCTTCTTATTTCAGAGAGCGGAAATCCGAAAATCCGTATTCGGGGGAGGAATGATCGGACAATGAATAACATGTATGTACGGTGGACGTCGGCGGAGGATTCCGGTGCGCTGGTCCGTTTAAATAACAAGTTTAATGGAGTGGGAGTATCCGCTTCGGAAGTTGAGCAAAGTTTGCAAAATTCAAATGAATTAGTGGCCATTGCCCTGCTCGATGAGATACCGGCAGGATTTGCTTGTGCGCAATTTTTTAAATCGTTTTGTTACTCCGAGCTTGTGGGGGAGATTACTGAATTGTACGTAGAGGAAGAGGCCCGGGGGAAAGGGCTGGCCACTTTATTGATCCGGTTTCTGGAGGAGGAGCTTATCCGTCTTGGAGTGACGAATATCAAGGTTCTGACGGGAAATAACAATCGGGCGGGGATAAGGACCTATGAAAAATCCGGTTACAAGCTTCAGGATGAACTGGTTTTCGAAAAAGAAATATTAGGCTGAGGAAGGAGCACTAAATGAATACACGACTGATGTCCACGGCATTTCTATTTAACGATGGCAGAATCCTGATGCTGAAACGGGCCGCGAATAGAAAAATTGCCCCAGGGTTATGGACAGGAGTAGGCGGTCACCTGGAGCCCGAGGAGATTAATAATCCTGAACAAGCCTGTATCCGAGAGATTTATGAGGAAACCGGAATTGTAAAAGAGGAATTAGCAGACCTCAGATTAAGGTATATTTTAGTACGCCTGAAAGGCACGGAGATAAGAGAGCAGTTTGTTTATTTTGGAAAGACGTATAAAGAAGAAGTGATGAATACTGTCGAAGGTGATTTACACTGGGTCCGGAGAGATGTGATTAATACTCTGGAAATGCCGTGGAGTATTCAAACAATGTTTGAGCATTACTTTGAGATTGGTCGAGAAACGATGAAATCCTATGTTGGAGTAATGACTGTCAATTCAGATGGTAATCCCCATATGAATTGGACTGAACTCATTGATCCGGTGAAGGTATGATCCTAATTACCTCCAAATAAACGGTTTGTATGTCGTATGTGATAATTTGAAAACAATACCCAAGCGGAGATGGAAATAGTGAAACAGAACAAATATGACGAACTTGAATTCTACGAAAAATACAGCCGAATGCCTCGTTCAATTGGCGGGCTTAAGGCTGCGGGAGAATGGCATGCCTTCCGTGCGCTGCTTCCTGAACTGCGCGATAAACGTGTGCTGGATCTGGGCTGCGGCTTCGGCTGGCACTGTAGATATGCACGAGAAGAGCTTGCACGGTCGGTGGTGGGAATAGATCTCTCCGAGAAAATGCTGGCACGCGCCAGAGAAGATACGAATGATTCGGCGATCGAATATCGCCGGCTTGCCATAGAAGACATCGACTTCCCTGCAGAGGAATTCGATGTAGTCATAAGCTCGCTTGCTCTCCATTATGTTGAGCGTTTCGACATCGTCTGCCGAAAGGTCCATCATTGTCTTGTATCAGGGGGAGCTTTCGTTCTATCGGTTGAACATCCGATTTTTACCGCGCTGGCCGCCCAGGATTGGTATTACGGCCCGCAAGGCGAGCGGCTGCATTGGCCGGTGGACGATTATCAGAAGGAAGGATTGCGGCAGACTCATTTTCTAGAACATGACGTGGTTAAATATCACCGGACTGTCGCTACCTATGTGAATGCGTTAACAGAATCGGGATTCAGTATTTCGAAGCTGTCCGAGCCTCAACCGACCGTTGAATTGCAGGCGCAGATTCCCGAAATGCGGGATGAAACCCGCCGGCCTATGTTCCTGCTCATCGCCGCAGTCCGAAACTAGAAATCTGACCGATTAAAATTGAAGGGTATTAGTCCATGAAGCGTAATCAATAGCCGATAGCGGTAAGGTAAAGCCTGCAAAAGTACATCTTTCTTGTTTGTTAAAGCGCCGGTTTGGCTGTTGGGAACGAGAATTCGTGTATTTTCGCAGGCTTTTCTTCCCGACGTCATTCGCTCTAAAAAACTGTATTATCGCAGGAATTTATGCTCGCCCAAGTCAGCATTTAAAGCACCCGGTCGGCGAATGGAATCTTGCGCAGCAGACTTGCAATGGCGAAACAACATGCCGTGGCCGCCAAACCGGCAAGGATAAATTTCAGGATGTTCGGGAAAGCGGCTCCGCGCAACATATAACATATTGCGACGACGATAGGCGGGTGAATGATATAGACGGTATAGGCGGAAGCCGCCAGACGTTGCCACATAAGGCCGGATGTGTTGAAACGGTCCCGGAACCAAACGAGAAGATACATAATAATGCCGAAAGCAACAAACGGCTCCCAGAATGCGTATATGAACGCTAACCAGCTTAGCCCACCGTTGATGGAAGCATCTGGCTGCCCCAACACATCGCCGAATACTGCCGAAATGGGAAGAGCCGGAAGGGTACAGAGGGAAACTATTAGCCAAGTACGGGCGGTTTGGACCGGAAGCAATTGAAACCAATTTCGGTGGAATGCGAGAATGCCTACAATAAACAGAAAGATATACGAAGCGAAATAACCGAGCTGTAAGCCAAGAATTTCCTTACCCGTCGGCATCACCAGCCGAATCAAGAACGATGCGGAGCCGATGAGAAGCCCGGATAGGAATATGGTCCGATGGGAGGGAAATGCCGCTGCTTGCGAAGCGTCGGAGACTTCTATCCTCCTGTTATCCCACTTGCGGAACAAAACATAAGCAATGGCCATATAGAGCAAGGCTTCCACGAACCAGAGCGGCCCCCAATTTATGATGCGGAACGATAAAATTTCGTTTGAATAGAAGCTCCAGAACGGTTCTTTCCCCTCCGGCTTCATTGCATAAATCAAGGAAGGACCGATCAGAAAAACGTAGACAGCAAGAGGAATACCTAGCCGAATGAACCGGTCCTTCAGAAACGGTAAGGCTCCCTTTCGATCATAGGAACGGGGAGTGAAATAGCCCGAAATCAGGAAGAAAAAGCCCATGAAGAAAGCCTGGTTCACTCCGGTGAACAATGACAACAGCCCTTTAGTCGGCGTAAGCTCGGTTTCTGTAGATTCAATGTAATACCATGAGCCTTCTCCTCCATAAGTAATCGCCGTATGATGAAAGATAACTAGAACCGTAAGAAGGACTCTTAGATGATCGACATAAAACAAACGTGAATTTCCCACCATAGCTCCCCCCTGTTACATGTTCATGACCGCTGTTTATCCGATAATTTCTAATTGATGAAATCCCCGCTTCTATAGAAGGAAGCTGAATCTGCGAGCAGAGACTTCTTTCAGCCTTGCTTAGCGAGTTCACTGGCCTCTTTAACGATCTAAGTCGAGTTAAGCATATCACAAATTGGAACTTAATTCCTTAGCTCTTCTATAAGACAAGAGCATAATAAATGTAAGCATTTTAAAATGAACGGCTTTTCGCGAAGGAAAATGGAGTCAGGGTTTATAATAGCGTTCCCGGGTTATCGGCAATCGGACAATGAAGGTGGTTCCTTTTCCAGGAATGCTTTCCACGTCTATAGTCCCTTCGTGTGCAGTCACGAATCCTTTGGCAATGGCAAGCCCGAGTCCCATTCCGCCGCTTATCCGGGCGCGTGCTTCATCCGTCCGGTAAAACCGGTCGAAGAGATGGGGCAGATGCTCCGGTTGGATTCCCGGTCCGGTGTCTGTCACGGTGATGCGAAGATTTCCAGACGTACTGCCTTCGATGGTTTCTTGTCCGATCCCGATCGTGATTGAGCCTCCCTGAGGCGTATAATGGATGGCGTTCACAATCAGATTGAGCAAAACTTGGGTAATCCGGTTAGGATCGACCTCAACAGCAGGGACATCGCTCTCGCCCGACAAACAGATCCGGATCGATTTCTGATCGGCATCGGGAGTCACATGATCGACAATCCGATTCAAGAGGGTGGGCAGACTCGTTACTTTACGCTCCATCGGCAGTTTCCTGGCTTCAGCCAATGAAAGCAAATGCAGGTCATCCACCAATCGAGTGAGGCGAATCAGCTCATCCTGCAGGGACAGCAAGCTTTCCTGATCCATCGGTTGGCCGCTCTGCTGGGCCAGATCGAGTTTGCCGCGAATGATTGTAATCGGTGTTCTCAATTCGTGGGCTACATCGGCCACGAGACTGCGACGGACGTCTTCGGCGTTTTGAATCATCCGGGACATGTCGTTGAAGGCCTGCGCCACTTTCCCGTATTCATCCTTGGTGGTAACAGGTGCTTGTATGCCGAATTCCCCCCTCCCCAGACGGTCAATGGCCGGTATTAATTGATTGAGGGGCGCAGTTAAACGCCTAGAGAGCCAATAAGCTACCGCAAGTGAAATAATGATAAACAGGATGGCGCTAACAGTGAGTAGAAAGAGTACGGAAATCGGAATGCCGATTCGCATTTTGGATAAATAGGCGACCTGCGGGTCGTAATAATATAATACGGCAATCGTTTGTCCGTTCAGACGAACAGGCTTGGTGATCCCCAGTCTCTTGATCAGCGGATCGGTTTCGTCCCCTCCCCGCAGCAGCACATTATTATCGGTAGAGAGCACAAGAAAGCTGGCTTTATGGGCTTGGCTCCACTCGTTGAAATCAAGCTGCCGAACGCCTTCCCAGGAATGACCGTGGTTTTGGTAATAACGGACAAGCGGCTCGGCCAACGATTCTATTTCCTCGCCCCGGGTAGCCGCCACCGCCGCTTCTGTGGATTTCTGAACGACCAGATGCGTCACCAGAACGAAGACGGCACTCATGGCGACGATAAAGGAAGCCATAGCGAGAAATAACTTGCGGCTGACCTTCATGACCGGTCACCGAACCGATACCCGAATCCATATACCGTATGAATGTATACAGGATGTGAAGGGTCATCCTCGATTTTTTTGCGGATACGGCTGATATGAGCATCCACGGTTCGTTCGTCGTTCAGAATATCGTCCTCCAGCGCCGCTTGCAGTAATTGAAGGCGGCTGTATACAATTCCCGGCTTCGCCGCGATCGTCAGCAGAAGCTTGAATTCGGTAGGAGTCAGCGAGATTTCCTTCCCCCGTTTCCATACGCGGCACTGGGCTTCGGAGATCATCAGATCCATATAATCCAGAGTCTGCATCGGAATTTCGGGCCCGCCGATTCTCCGCAGGACGGATCGAATCCGGGCAGCCAGCTCCCGTAAGGAAAATGGCTTTGTCATATAATCATCCGCTCCGACCTCCAGCCCGATGATTTTATCGGTTTCCTCCGTTCTCGCCGTAACCATAATAATTCCCATCGGCCCCATTTTGCGCAGCTCGCGGCAAACCTCGAGACCGCTCATCTCCGGAAGCATCCAGTCCAGCACGACTAAGGAAGGCTGCATTTCCCGGGCTTTATGAATCGCTTCCTTTCCTGTTCTTGCTGTCACGATGGTAAACCCCTCCTCCCGTAAGAAGGGCTCCACAAATTCCAGAACCTTTTCCTCGTCGTCCACCAGCAGCAGCTTGTATGACATTCCGTTCAACTTCCTTTTCCACCATATTTTATTGTCATTATACTAGGTCGTTTATACATTTAGGGGAGATTTGTCAAATTTCATCAAACCCGTAAAGGTTCGTCACAAGTTCACAACATTGTGCTGGTAAGATAAAAACCATATTCAGGAGTGAGAAAGCGGCGGCTACAAACCAAAAGCCTTAAACTTCACCATCAAAGTCGGAGGGCCAGGTTGGAAAGGGGAGGGGTATTTGTGCTGGTGTGGGTATTGAATGTATTTCTTGGCGGCTGTTTCGCACTGCAAATCCAATTGGACCAGAGAGTTCAAGGATATGGTTCCTTGAGAAAGTGGCAGACCAGTATATGCACCAGCTTGTTAATCCTGGCCACCAGTTCCGCTGTGATGGCCTGCGGGCAATTGTTAGTAAAGGAAGAAATTCTGCCTTTGGTCTGGACAGGGTGTACTTATCTCGCGCTGCTGGTTATGCTTCCGGTCATATTCAGGGAACTGTCTGTCATAACGGGAACGCCAAGCGGATTTTGTATCGGGATAAGCGTTAATCTGATGGCTTTGGGAGGGATGCTTCCTGTTTCTTGGTTAACCTTCTGGCCGCCATTGATCGGAACGGTATGCAGGCTACTCAGGACTGCACCGGATACGGTCTCCCATTCGCTCATTGCCGCACACTACAGGAGGAGGATTGTTACTAATGTCTGTTGAAACGAAATCAAATGAACATCGTGGCAAAATATCGAGATTCCTTTTTCTGGGCTTGGCCTGGCTATTGGCTGCCTGTGTCGTGATCCAGATTTTCATCGCCGGGATGGCCGTCTTTACTTCTCCGTCCTACTGGCATAATCATATAGTGTTTGTTCACTTATTTGAGTTTATTCCGCTTTTGATGCTCATTTTCTCTTTTACCGGTCGTCTGCCCCAATCATTGCGCTGGATAAGCGCTGCTCTATTTGTGATGATCTTTGCCCAGTTCTTTACCGCCAATTTTACCGGGGCCGGAGCATTTCATACGGTGATCGCCGCCGTGATGTTTTGGTTAGCCCTTCATGTGGCGATTCAGGCCAAGCGAATCATCTTCGGTCGGGCTAAACGTAAGGAATCACAATGAGTCTGAAAAAGGGAACAACATTAAATTCTTGTTGAAATGTACAAATAAAGCAAGGAGCAGGTGAATTTATGAAAAACTCATACCGCAAGCCATGGCTGCTTATTCTCGCTATGGGGGCTTTGGCACTCATAAGGCCGATCATGAGTATGCTGGGGTTGCTGGAACGAATAGGCCAGCCTACCGCCAGCATTGTAGTGACTATCGTTATTACCCTTATTTGGATTTCGGTAGTTGTCTTTACGCGTGTCAGGCAGCCACTGGTCGTATTGCTGTTAACCGGGATAACCTATGGAGTGTTCGCGATTCTCATTAGCGCCATTCTGTCTCCAGTCCTTACAGGTCAACTGCAAGGCCCCTTAACGAACCCGTTCGCCGTGATCAGCGTTCTGGTCACCAATGCCATCTGGGGACTCCTTGCCGGGCTGTTGGCTTCGGCATTGCAGCGTGCGCGTCAAATGTAAGGCATGTATTGGAGAATGAGGGAATTGGAGTCCCCTTTTTTCAAGCCCGTTGTCAATCTTGAAACCGGGAAGGGGGGAAGAGACTGGATCAAGCTCCTCCCCATTGCTACAGGTAGTTCTAGAATGCCCTGAAGACGTTTGAGCACAGTTAGCGGCGCAATTGAACGAAGATGAGGCTGCTTCATATAAAAACGGAAAGTAGGGTTTCCCGCTTCTTTCCGTTTTTTGGTTTTTAGATTATATCCTAATGTCTAATAATGATCCAAGGGCATCAGAACAATTGATATTAACACTTAAATCGAATGTTTCAATACATACAGAGTCGTTTGGACAGAGAAGTAGATATCGCCGGCATCTGTAATCGTCGCTGCCCGGATTTTGCCCGGCAGTTCGGACAGGACGGATGTTTTCCCGCTTAGCAGATCGATTTCATATAACGTTGTTCCGCAGAAGGCGCCGACCTTCCGATCATCCAATTTTATAATCCACTCGCACTCTTCGGAAACCGGTATGTCTAGAACAAATTTGCGAAGGTCCGTATCGTAAATTCGGATTTGTCCGCCGATACTTGCAGCAACCCTGCCGTTAATCGCGCACAAGCCGGAATTCGGTTCATCGCCTTGAGACAGCTTCTCGATATGAATCAGCCCCGAGCCCGGCTTCCATATCGCAAGATGACAGCATATGTCGCGGCGGGCTTCCAGTCCGTTGGCATGGCCATTTGTCGTAAAATAAATATAATTGCCGTCCGCTGCCAAACCGGAGATCGCCTGCCCGGGAATCGGGTCGTACCAGCTATCGACCTCCATTGTTTCGGGATCTATCCGCGAAAGTCCACCGCCGTATATCCCGTATTTGGCCCACCAGCCCGTCCAAATGCCACCGTCAGGACCTCTGACACTTCGACCGTGCGGCCGTATCAAATCCGGTCCTACCGATTGCAGCGACTTGGGATTGACATTGTTTAATTGGTCCCAGGGCTGGTTCGGATCGTAAACGATATGATCCCCTCCGACGTATGAGGTCATGAATAGACGTTCGCCAACGAACACCATGCCGTACACCTCACCTCCATGGTTGCATACCGAAGAGGAATTCCAGTACTCTCCCGTTGTCGGATTGAAGCGAAAGATGGTCTGGCCGAAGCCGCTGGCTCCCCAAATATGGCCCCCGTTGTCGGGCGCAAGCGCAAACACTTCCGTCTCTGGAGCCTTAACAGGAATAGGCTTTAACTTAATGTCAAGCGGCTTTTCATAATCGGATTTGGAAGGCGGGGCATCGATGATGAAATAATCCTGTCCCCTGAAGCCGGCCAATCTGTTATTGTTCAACGGGATAAAGGGAATCTTCTGCCCGTTCGGCAAAGTGACGGCCTTCGGTTTGAGCTGTTCTGTATAACCATTGTCTTCGATCGGCAACAACGACTTTGGATCATAAAATGCTAAGACTCCATTATCTTCCGTACAAATGAACTTCTCGTTAATTTCCCTAACGGCTGCACCTGGCGTACTAAATGGCAGAAAAGTCCCGCTGTCGATATGATAGGCTTTCAACCCATTCGTATCAAATCCGAAGTTCACGATGATATAGCCCGGTGCTTGACCGTAAACGGGACGAGTATACAAGTTTTTCGCGTTATCGGATACTCTGCCAAGGTTAACCAACGTATGGGCAGCCGGGTCGTACTGCATCAAGGAACATCCGGGATAAGTACCACCGTATACTTTGTCGTCGGAGCCGATTGTCAGCTGCCAGAAATACGATTCTCCGACGGACGGCAGCGGTTCAGCCCAATGCCTTGTTTTTAAATCAAAGACGTGCAAATAAGCTTGGTCCACGCAGGTACCGATCACAAGCTTCTCATCATGCCAATTTACAATGCCCCATGCCCCGTTGCCTTCAGGCAAAACAAACGATTCCCCGTCACCCGTCAAAACATCGATAAAAACAATAGTTCCGGTAGCCCCCAAAGCAAAGTTCGAAAGAACATACTTTTCTCTGCCGTCCCATGGATCGATTATCGAGGTATGCCCCAGAATGTTGAAGTTCCTACAGGGCTGCGCAACATATTCGTACTGCGCTTTCGTTATATCGTTCAATGGTGACACCTCCTTTAGTACTTGTATATGAGTTGTATTTTGGTTTGAGTGTATTACTTGGAAGACAAGCCGTCAATTTAAAGACATATTATCGTTATTTTAAGCTATTAGGTTTGCCGACGATCTAACTGTATTTTTTCGAGGTATATTCGTATGAGAATCATTTTGGAATCAGGAATTATATGGTATATTCACTACTATAGAATCGAAATGAGAATTATTCCCTTTTTCAAATTCAGGAAAAGGATCTGATTAGGATGATCGATTACAACCGTCTGATACATTTTGTCAAACCTTATTATGAGAAGAAAGATATTATGCACGATTTAACCCATATCGACAGAATGATCCGGTCCGCTAACCAATTATTAAAATTTTATCCGGAAATTACTGACCATGATTTAATCAAATACGCCTGCTACTTTCATGGATTTATTTACTTGGATGAGGAACGAATTAGAAGCTTTTGCACAGATCGTTTACGATGAAATGCAGCAGTTTGCGGAACAATTTATTAGGGACTTGCGAGCCGGACTTGAAGAAGTGTAGTCCTTTTTCCTTTTGGAGGCACCTGTTAATTATGTTCCCGAGGTCATTCGAATAGATGCAGACGGAATGAAGTATCAGGTTGGAGGAACTAAAGAAATTTTTTAACCGGACAAGCTGCAGCAGGAGAAAGGGGAAGACAATGAATCATTTTATGATTGGCCAGTATGGAGGATTTGACTACAACAAGTACCTCCGCGATTATAAGGATGGCTTCTACGGGATAGAGGCCTGCCTTTTTAATGGAAAACAAGACAGTCAAAATTCAATTTGAGCATAGATCGGACTTGATCAGTGATGCGGATTTAGAGAGGGGTTACCGTTGGGTGGACGAGGTGTTGAATGGCGGGTCGTCCTCTTAAAGATTTCGTTAAGTAAAAACAAGAAGGGTTGACAGCTTTTGGAATCGCGTGTTACGATGTTTCATGCAAAACTCATCCATTTTGAGAACAAGGAGGTATAGGACCATGATCCAGCAAGAGAAATATGCTCATTTTTTCTGCCAATGGGAGCTTCATGCGCTTTCCTGTACCCCATATTGCGTTATGCGCCGCTTTCCTGTGCCGATACAGCGTCTGCTTGATGCAGACCTGGCTTCTTAAGGAGTTTTTCGGTATTTATACATGGGCTGCGTATTTCGCAGCCTTTTTCTATTTGTTTTTCTCAAATTTTTTTTTCACTAAGTCGTGGGTAGGTCAAGTCATAGATGTTGCTGCTTTTTATGGCGACTGGCAGACGAACGGGTGATTCCCGTCCCTATCCGTCCAACCCTGTCAAGAAATAACTGAATAGTCTGAAAGTAATCGGAAATAACGGCCATTCGGATAGTGTAAAAGAAAGACAGGAATAATATGCTCAGGAGCGGAATGGGGAATGCTCCGCAAACGAACGAAAGGATGGAAGTACATTGTACTGGTGACGACTATGACATTAAACCAACGAATTCCCATGCAAGGTGAACTGAAATTCCAGAATGTGACGGAAAGCAGGCTTTCCATTGATGATGTGCTGCAGCGCATTTTGCGTTTTATGGCTCAAGATCCCGCATCTCTATATCATTTTGTTATCGGTTCTGACAGCCAGGTCTATCGCGGTTATACGAAATTTGTGACCGGCATCGTCATCCATCGTCCAGGCAAGGGCGCTTGGGCCTGCTATCGGCAGGTTATCGTACCCAGAGAAATGACTTCCGTGAAGGAAAAGCTGTCTATGGAGACATCGCTTTCCCAGGAGGTGGCTTCTTATTTCGCCGGAGATGCGGTGCACCAAATGGAAGAAGTGCTTCTCCCTTATGTTTATCAAGGAGCATCACTGCAATCATTCATCGACATTGATGCCGGGACGAGGCCTATTGTCAATAAAACGTCTCTCTACGTCCAAGAGATGGTCGAGCGGGTGGAGGCCATGGGCATTTATCGGGCTCGGGTGAAGCCGGAATCTGTAGTGGCTTCGTCATATGCCAACCGCTACACGAAAAATCCTTCCCGCAAGGTGATGTAGCTGCTTCAGTGGCAGCAGGTAGTAAATGATTATAACTAAACTGTCCGCAGGAGGGCTGTTGACGGAACGGCTGCCTGCGGTTAAGATGAATATACCATTTATTAGAAAGGAGGCCGATGAAGATGACAGGTCAACTCGATCATTTGACAACCGCATATGATACGCTTGTTTCTCTTATCGGCCTCTCCGGTGCATAGAAGCTATACCAGTCCGGGAAGCTCCACCCTGATTTAAAGTATGCTTATACCGGATCATGGACGATAGAGCCATGGTCTTTTTTTATTTCCGGGGCTCCCCGGCGGCCTTAAACGGGCCTGTAATCGAAACAATGTAAGTAGACACTTGGCAAGACCGCAGGCATTGGAGCCCGTGGTCTTTTTTATTCAAACCAATAAAAGTATCGTTGGAAGTCAAATGGGTAATGTCATTCGTGAAATCCGAGCATGACAAAGGGCGCTTAAAGCGCTGGCTGCGAGATTGGAAACAAAGGTGCGTTTCTATGCTTGAGAAATTACTTACATAGAGTCAGAGGGGGAAAAATTGTGTTAAACAAAAAGGAAGAAATCAGTCTCAGCAAATTCATGACGAAAATATTGAGGCATACTCCGCAAGAATACGGAATTGTGTTGGAGTCGCGGGACGGTTCCTGTCCTACAGCAGCTTTGCTGCAGGCGGTCCGCTCCCGGCCGAAATGGAAGGCGGTGACGATGGAAGAAATCGAGCAGGTCGTCCGCAACTCCGACAAACAGCGTTTCGAAATCATCGGCGACCGGATAAGGGCTAGATACGGGCATAGTCACCAGAAACTAAGCTACGAGCCCGGTCAGCCCCCGGATGTGCTGTATCACGGGACGAATATGTTTGTCCTGCAGGAAATACTGGCAGAGGGAATCCGCCCGATGGGCCGTCAGTACGTCCATCTTTCCGAAGGGCTTCATTTTGCTTCGTTGGCGGGCCAGAGGCGCGGGCAGTTGGTCATTCTTGCTGTCGATACCCGCAAGGCGCATGAACAAGGCACACAATTCTACTATGCCGGTAATGAGGTATGGCTGGCCGATGAAGTTCCGGCCGACTGCTGCTCCCCGTTGGAAACGGCTCTTAATCCGTAAATAGAACTCTTGACAAGTTCAAGCGGGTGCGTAAATATTTGGATTAGACTAAACCTCTAAGAGCTCGCTTCAACTATCCGACAGGAGTGATAACAGGTGGGTAAAGAAGGCAATACCATTTACTGGCAGGCGCATCGCGGAGGAGGAGCCTACGAAGCGCCGGATAATACAATGGCAGCCATTCGCTACGCCTGGGAATTGGGCGGCATTCCCGAAGTGGATGTCCGTTCGACCCGGGACGGCGTCATCATATGTTTGCATGATGCGACACTGGAGAGGACTACGAATGCTCCGGATGAGATCAACACGCTCCCCGCTTCGCAGTTGACCTTCGAGGAAATCCGTGCCTGGGATGCGGGAATCAAGTTTGACGAGAAATTTGCCGGAGAGAAAGTGCCGTCGCTGGAAGAAATGTTTCGTGAAATGCAGGGACATCCCGAAAGGATGGCTTACCTCGATCTGAAGGAAGTAGACCTGCAGCAGCTAGGGGCCATGATTGACCAGTATGGTGTAAACAAACAGGTCATATTCACCCATAATGTTCAGGAGAACTGCAAGAAGATGAAGCAAATCACCCAAGGGGTCAAAAGCATGCAGTGGGTCGGAGGAAGCCCGGACAAAATCCGCGCCACCTTCGCCGATGTTCTGGCCTCCGGCTTCGAAGGCCTGGATCAGGTCCAAATTCATTTGCGCAGCCAGGAAGGAGCCTCGGACTGGCCTTATGTTGTGGACCGGGAATTTCTGCAATATGCGCTGGACGAAACAAGGAAGGCCGGAGTAGACCTTGAAGTATTGCCCTTCGAAATAGAAGGGGGAGCTATTCATTCTCTGTTGGATCTGGGCATCCGCTGGTATGCCACTGACGAGCCGGCTAGGTTCCTGCAGTGCATCAATGAGTGGAAGGCTCAGCAGTAAAATCACCCAGCCAGACGCCGCGCGATGACCGAAATAGACATAAACAAACGCATGTATGGAACGGTTCCATACATGCGTTTGTTTTATAAGGCGTTGCTGCCGTTAGATATAATAATGCAAAGGGTATGTCCGATACTTGGCTCTCGGCATGCTGCTGTTCAGGATGACCCGGCAACCGGGTCACCTGTCCGTCTTAAAGCTATGTTTGCAAAACGAGGTCTTCAACTTTGTGATCTTATCGGATTGATCAAAGAATACTATAGAACTAACGTGGATTTTATATATAGCGGTTGAAGTCTCCTATGGTACTCCTCTTCCTAATACAGGAACCTAAACTTGTGCTCCTATAGCCGTGACTCATCCGCAACGATGAGCATCGCGACAAGACGGCTTCGAATAAGCCTGGATGGAGTCCAGGGTTTCTGTGTGACAGCCTGGTGCGCATTTATGCATCGAATCTCTGATTTTCCGGAGAAAATCCACTTTACGGTTGAATGCGGGTACAGGACAGGTATAATGAGGTAGAGTTTATTAGGCAGGTGCATCACCGCCGGACTCTTGCCAAGGATTGGACAGTTGTGGGGGGAGAAATCTTTTGAACAACAGGACGTTATTAGTCGCACTTGGAGGAAATGCCATCCTTCAGCCCAAACAGGAAGCGACCTTCGAGAATCAACTGGCCAATGTAACTGCAAGCTGCAGGATTCTGGCCAAATTAATCCGCATGGGCTACCGATTGATCATTACTCATGGCAACGGGCCGCAGGTGGGGAATATTTTGCGGCAGAACGAGGAAGCCAGACAGGTCGTGCCACAGATGCCGTTGGACGTTTGCAGTGCGGAGAGCCAAGGGCTGATCGGTTATATGATACAGCAGGCGATGCGTAATGAGCTGGAGCTGCTGGGAATTGATAAGTCCGTAGTCAGCATCGTGACTCGTGTAGAAGTTTCATCGGATGATGAAGCTTTTCGAAACCCGACGAAGCCCATCGGGGCCTTCTATTCCGAGGAAGAGGCGCAAGCATTCATGCAGGAGAAGGGCTGGATTATGAAAGAGGATGCCAACCGGGGCTGGCGCCGAGTCGTTCCTTCTCCGCTTCCGCTGCATATCATCGAGGCCGATGTAATAGCGAAGCTGCTGAACGAGGATCAAATTGTGATTGCCTGCGGAGGCGGGGGAATTCCGGTCGTGCGCAAGCCGGACGGGACTTACCGCGGTATCGAAGCGGTCATTGATAAGGATCACAGCGCTTGCAAGCTGGCTCAGGAGATTGGAGCCGATGTACTGCTGATTCTGACGGATGTAGACAATGTCTATATTCATTACGGCCGTCCCGGGCAGAGGGCGTTAACCAGGGTCACTCCCCCGGAACTGGAGAGGTTCAGGCGGGAGGGACATTTCAGCGAAGGGAGTATGCAGCCCAAGATCGATGCGGCCTCCCGGTTTGCAGACTCCGGAGGCACCTCGATCATATGCTCGCTTCATGAAGCGGATCTTGCCCTGGAAGGAGAGAGGGGCACGCTAATTATGAAAGCAGCGGACCACGCTTAACTGGCGGGTCCGTTTTTTGTAGGGCTAGGTGGAAAATTTAGAGGTCAGGGCAAGGTTTATTGTCTGCTGTCCCTCATCGTATTCAATGCCGTCGTTTATTTTGAATTGCTGGATTTCCTCGTTAATGGCAAGCATTTGCTTATCCAATTGATGAACCAGGGCGGCCGATTCCCGAAGTTGATCCGTCAGCTCCTTGGGAATTTCTCTCTGGAACTTATAGAAGATTTTATGCTCCAGACTGGCCCAGAAATCCATCGCGATCGTGCGAATTTGGATCTCTACCTTGACATGCTCTGTCCGGTTAGCGAGGAAGACCGGGATTTCCACGATTAGGTGAAGGCTTCGGTAGCCGTTGGGCTTTGGATTTTTTATGTAATCTTTAACCTCAACCATATAAATATCGCTTTGTTTGCACAGGATGTCCAGAATTTTGTAGATATCGGTCGTAAAGGAGCAAATAATCCGGATTCCGGCAACATCGTGAATGTGCTTGCGGGCACTCTCCAAAGAAACCTCCAGGTTCTTTCTCTTAAGCTTTTGTACAATGCTGGCCGGTGTCTTCAGGCGCGATTTCAAATGCTCAATCGGATTATAATTATGGCTGAATCTGAATTCTTCGTTCAAAATTTTCAGTTTCGTATTCACTTCATCCATCGCAAATTTGTAAACTAATAGGAAATCTTTCCATCCGTTTAAATCCTGGATGTCCACATTCATCACTCCAAAGCTTGTTTGCATTTTTTCCTATATTAAATAGACTCCCGTAATTATACATCAAAACAATTAAAGGAATATGAATAACTAATGAAAAGTGTCTTAAATTCGGAAAAAAAGGAGCCCCTTCAGCAGAAGGGCCTCCATCGGTTATCTATGGTATTCTTTTTTGATTAGATTGGCTATTAATCTAAGTCGTCATCATCATCATCGTGGTCATCATCATAGTCGTTATCATAATCATCATCGTCCCAATCGATAGAAATGACCTTCCCGGTGTTAGCATCGATGGTCACGTCCGCCTCGCTATGGCCTGCAATCACTTCCACTTCATAAACCGGCCGGTTGTCTTCTTCGTCCAACTCGATTTGGGTAACGACAGCCCCGCTGATTTGCGATTTAACGATCTCTGCCGCTTGATCGGCGGAGAGGGAGGGAGTGAATTTTGCCGCATCGTCATCTTTCTTGTAACGATAGTTGTAGTATTGATCGAGATTTTCCTTATATTTTGCAAAATCAATCTTTGGATCACCGTAGCTGACGCCGTCCCAATACTTGACTACTTTCAATATGTTCCCCGTATAAGCGTTCAGATAGATATCGAATCCCAAGCGGTCTCTTTCCAAATGAACTTTGTAATATTGAAAACTATCCTGCTGCTGTAGTTCCACGGAGGTAACCTCAGCGCCCGGAATATGTTTCTTGTTCAGCGCGATTTGCTTCGCCTGCTCCTCGGTGAGCATGCTCCTCTGTTCCTGGGCTTTAACCTGGGGCTCCGCCGCTTGGCTGACGGAGGCATGAGCCGCCATCGCGCCGCCTGTCACAAGTACCGCTGCAAGAATCCCTGCCGCCAATTTCTTGTTCATTATCAATTCCTCCTCGTGTTTTGAATGGGTGCTTCGATTTATACTGTACCGCACGAATATGAGAAGAGAAGGAAAGTTACATTAGAAAATGATGAGAAATAGGAGAGAGCCGTTCTGCAATGCTTTTGCTTTAATCATCCCAGGTAATCGACATCACTTCGCCCGAAACGGCATGAATTTGCACCGTAGCTTCCCGTTCGTCGTCCGTTTCAATTTCGACCAGGTAGTAGGCTGCACTGTCTGTTTCTTTCAGATCCGCATCCTCCACCTTTCCCTGCACATTAGAGAGTGCGATTGCGATCGCTTCCTGCTCGGTCAACGTAGCCGCAGATGAGGTTTCTTTGGACAGCAGTACCTTTCCGGTCAGGGCATCCACCATGATGACGGCCTTGCCGGATTCCCTTTTGACTATGGCTTTGTAGACGGGGTTTCCATTCTGATAAATGCGTTTGAAGAACTGGATGTCCCCCGCAGCCTCGGATTGGATAATGGCTCTAATCTGATCGCTGCTTAGCTCCTCTCCCTCTCCATTCGTCTGTCCCGGCATCGGCTCCGTATTCGTTCCCGCAGCGGTCCCAGGCGAGGGCTCTTGCTCTGTCGGCCAAGGGGAGGCAGCCGGTTCCAAAATCTCCAGCGCAGTTATATTTCCATTGGCGCCATCTACCTCCAGCCGGTAGATCCCGCCTTGATACTCAAGCTCCAAATTGTAGGCTTTGTCCTGCAGCTTTACCTGGCGGATCTCTCCGGGATATTGATTTAATACCGCTTCGCGGATCTCCTGCTCCGCCAACAAATCAGCCGGAGCCGCCCCTATCGGCCATTTCATCCCTAGCGCCAATAAGGCGATGAGGAGGGCGGACAGGCTGACAGCCCCAATCCATCGCCACATGCAATTCACCCCATCTCTTTTTATCATAAAATTATTAAAATGGGACACTTTACGATTTTTCATGAAAAGCTTCCGCTAATACCGTCTTAGTCATCTTCTGTTCCGGGGCTCCCCGCAAAGTACCCGGAATACGCTTCGAAGGCATACGTCACTTTGTGGGGTATTTACAGGGCTCCCCGCAAAGTACCCGGAATACGCTTCGAAGGTATGCGTCACTTTGTGGGGTATTACTTAAAGGTATCATGGAAAAATGAGAATTCGATGAGAATCGTACGGAAGATCGCTCAAGGCCTGATCAGTCCAAGGGCAGCCAAATGGTGGCAGTCGTGCCCAAGCCTTCTACACTTTCGAGTTCGATTCTTGCACCCATCGCCTCGGCCATTTCCTTCGCCAGAGATAAACCGAGGCCCGTCCCGCCCTGCTTCCGGCTTCTTGTCTTATCCACCCTATAGAACCGGTCAAATACCTTCGGAAGCTCTTCCTTCGGGATACCGATGCCGTGATCAAGAATTTTCACGAAGGCATGCCGCTCCCTGGTACCGGTGCTGACGGTTATTGATTCATCGCTGTATTTCCTGGCATTATCCAGAAAGATGAAGATCAATTGCTTCAGCTTCTGAATATCCACATACGCCATGATGGGCCCGGACGACTCGAACAGAACGGTTCGGCCATAAGCATTCTGGAACACTTTCACCGATTGCTGCACCAGCTCCTGCAAATCGGCCGGCTCGGGTTGAAGGTCCCATTGCTCGCTGTTCTTGGCCAGCAGCAGCAATTGTTCGGTCATCTCCCGCATCCGGACCGCTTCGGAATGTATCGCATCCACCGATTCCTCCAACAATTCCGGCCGCTCCTTCCCTCGTCTCTTGAGCAGACTGGAGTAGCTTTCAATGACCGTAAGCGGCGTCTTAAGCTCATGGGAGGCGTTGGATACGAATTGTTCCTGCTTCTCGAAGTTTTCTTCGAGCAAATCGATCATATGATTGAAGGACTTCCCCATCTCATACAGCTCGTCCTGCGACTTCTCCTTCAACGCCAACCGTTTGAATTTCCCGCTTTGCCGGATGTCGCGCATAGTCGAAATCATGGACGTGATCGGCCGCGTGAGCAAATTGCTGAGCCACCGGCTGGAGAGGAGAACCGGAATCATCGCAACGAGAGTAACCGCCATAAGCACGAGCCGCAGGACGGACAAGTTGTGCTCGATCTCGCGCAGGCTTTGCGATAATTGAATATTGACCACGCTGCCGTCCGGCCATATGACCGGAAGCGAGATGAACGTGTAGCTCTGCCCCTCATACTTCATAATTTCGCTGCGCTGGCGGCTCTCATAGTTCACCTCGAGCCTGCTCAATTGCTGCTGATCCGAAGAAGTGACAAGCGCCCTGCTGTCGCCGTCTTCCGCCACGATGCGGATCATTCCGCTGAGCGGGGCATAGGTGCGAAGCAGATCGTTCAGCGGAATCGTATTCGCCGATTGGGCTATGCTGCGGGCGATTTTATCCGCTTGCGCCTTCATGTTTGTTAATTCATTGTTCAAGACCAATGTATTGAACAAATAATAGATCAATCCGTTCATCAGGATGAAAAGGGTGATAAACAGAGCCGAGGAGTACAGAAGTATTTTATTTCGCAATTTCATAGTGTCATTTATCCTTTAACACGTAGCCGACGCCGCGTACCGTATGGATCAGGGCGGGCTCGCGGCCGTGATCGATTTTTTTGCGGATATACCGGATATACACATCCACAATGTTCGTCTCGCCCATATAATCGAAGCCCCACACCGCTTCCAATATTTGCTCCCGCTCAAGCACTTGTCGCGGATGCTTCAGCAGGTAGACCGCCAGGTCGAATTCGCGCGGGGTCAATTCAATCAGTTCTTCTCCGCGAAACACTTCCCTCGTTTGCTCATTCAATTTCAGATCTGCGCATGTCAGCCAATGGCCATGGTCCGGTTCCGTTACGGCCGGTTCGCGCTTACGCATCCGCAGCGCCGCCCGTACGCGGGCAAGCAATTCCTCGATTTGGAACGGCTTGGTCACGTAATCGTTCGCTCCCAGGTCGAGCCCCGACACTTTATCTTCCACGGAGCTTTTGGCCGTCAGCAGAATAACGGGAGTCGAGCCGTCCATGGAACGGATGCGGCGCAGCAGCTCGATTCCGCTTATTCCCGGCAGCATGACATCTAACAGAATTAAATCCCAACTCTTTGTCCGGTAGGCTTCCAGAGCATCCAGGCCGTTCCCGGTTTTCACGACCGAATAACCTTCGCTCTCCAGTTCAAGCTCCAGCAGCCTGGCGATTTTCTCTTCATCCTCAACAACCAGAATGGTTGCTTCCTGCCTTTCGTCCAAACGAACCAACCTCCTCTAGTGCGTCTACAAAACCCGGGAGGGCGGCCCCTTCGAGTCTTAATTGAGTGTACATCCATTTTAACACCGGATGTCTATGGATTAAAACCATTAAACCTTGATGGCCCGTCAGGGAAAGGAATAATTCTCATGAACGTCGAAGTATACATGACAGTAGCAGTAGGATGAAATTGGAGCTTAAAATATATATTCTCCCTAAATATAATCAGGCTGCCGATCGCAACTTTCCATAGGTTATTGTTTGTTGAGCCGAGGCATGCCGACCTAGCGAACCGCGCGATTACTTAAAGGCATTACACCCGTACAGCCCCAATGCAGTGAGGTATTAGTGACATTAAGGGAATTAAGGCACAAGGGGGCAAAAGGACATGCAAAACTGCAGGTCTTTTTGCAAAAATCCGCCAGATCCCGGAGAAGACGAGCAAAACTGCAGGTCTTTCACCACACAAACTCCAAAAACAAGCCAAATGACTAAATTTACCTGCACTTTCGCCTGTCATTTGCCGATTTCAGCCAAACTCCTTGAAAAGACCTGCACTTTTGCCGGTTCTTGACGCTCTCGACCGAACCACTAAGGCCGCACTTCACCGTACCCTAGGAACGCTCTTCACCGTACCACTAAGAGACTCTTCAACGGCCACTAAGGAAACCCGTTACGGAACCGCGTTCACACCGCATTTAAATGAAATTCATTCCTTATTAAGGAGGTCACACCCATGAACCTGTCCAAGGATGAGCAGAGGGAAAAATTGTACCGGCTGCTGGGCGATCTGCCTGACCGGGAGCTTCCCGTTAAGGTGCAAATGCTCGCGGAAGAGAAGAGAGAAGGGTATTACTTGGAGAAGCTGCTGCTGCATCTCAATGGAATCGAGCCGGTTCCGGCTTATTTTATCCGGCCCAAGGACGTTTCCGTCAAGCTGCCTGCCGTTCTGTTCAACCATTCCCATGGAGGAAACTACGCACTCGGGAAAGACGAATTGCTGCGGGGAAACAGCTACCTGCAAGACCCTCCCTATGCCGAACAGCTTACTCGGATGGGGTACGCCGTTCTCAGTATAGATGCCTGGGGATTTGGCGAAAGGAGAGGCCGGTCGGAGAGCGAGCTGTTTAAGGAGATGCTCTGGAACGGACAGGTGCTGTGGGGCATGATGGTCTATGACAGCCTGCGGGCTATTGATTATCTCACGACCCGCGATGATGTGGACGAGACAAGGCTCGCAACCCTCGGGATGTCCATGGGCAGCACAATGTCCTGGTGGACGGCCGCCTTGGACAGGCGGATCCGGGTATGCGTAGACATCTGCGGCCTGACCGACTATCAGGAGCTAATCCATACCCGGGGGCTGGACGGTCACGGGATCTATTATTATGTCCCCGGATTGTTAAAAGCTTTTACTTCCTCCGACATCAATGCGTTAATCGCTCCACGCGCCCATCTGGGACTGGCTGGGAACTATGACAAGCTGACTCCGCCGGCCGGACTGGACCGGATCGACGCCCATCTGCGCAAGATCTATCAGGAAGAAGGGCGGCCCGAGGCCTGGAAGCTCGTTCGCTGCCCGTGCGGGCACCTCGAAACAGCGGAGATGCGTGCGGAAGTCATTGCCTTTCTAAAGCAGTGGCTATAGGAGCGGCACTTACCTAAGAAAATGAGCTGTTGCGTCATGCCATAAGCGGACCATCTCGCTTCTGCAGATGGTCCGTGCTGAATTTCGAAGATACGAGACTGTTGGATTGTACTAAAGGTAACGTCCAAGTGTCGTACAGCGCAAGTGAAACGGTACGGACCTGAGAGACCCTATTTCGTCAAATTAGGCGGTTTTTTTAGACTAACGGACGCAGATTCGCTTATTTCATAGAATTCTCCTATTTTCGCCTGCATTTCTTGGAATAAGGTCTTCTGAGTCTGTTAAATTTGCCGGAAGGCCCCTCTAGACCGATTAAGGTCAGTGGTGTCCGTTATAGCCAAAAGCATGCAGGTTTTTCGCATGATCTTAGTTATTCATAGTTAATATAGATAGCCTCGATTTGCTAATGACTCCTTATTAAGCTTTCTAATTCATGTTTGGTCCGAAGTTTGGCAAGATCTTTGGACAGATGATCAGAGGAATGAATGATACCGTCTTTTCCATCCAGCTTGAACTTCCCTTGGAATACACCAAGAATAACATACGCATCTTCATTGGTTACAGGGCCCGTGTATTTTTTCAAAAAAAGGACAGCCCTATCCTTGTCCCGCAATATTTTATTCCCTTCAAAAGTATATTCAATATTATGGATGATTCCTCCCGTCTCCAGAATGACAATCCTCTCACCGGCCGGCTTACTTCCTTTATAGGATTGCTGAATTTTTGCCTGGGAGAGGGTAAAAGGAACATCTTCATACTTGAAGGATTTACCTCCGGTTTTTTCTACTTGGACAATGATATCCGCTCTTTGGCTTAATTCATCTATAGAAGAATAGTACTCGGAGAGTTCACCGGTAGAGTTGATAGCAAGCAGCGGGATGTTAGAAAAATAAACAGCGCCTGCCAATAAAACAACTGCGCTTAAAATCCACAATGTCTTATATTTTTTTAGAATTTTCATAGGTTAAATCACCCTTTCGAACTAATATAGATTATTTACCCCGTTGACATCATCCTGTTGGGAGCAGAGTGTTCTTTCAGGATTTCCAGCATTACCAAAGTCACTTCCTCCAATAAAAATATCACCACCACCGCCAAAGTTGTAGCTGAGATTGAGTTTGGAACCAGCATATTTCCAATCGTCTATAGCGTCAAGAAATAATATACCTACTTCCCCCATCCGAACAATATAATGGACTAAGAAAATTAGACAGCAAAAAAGGAGTTTCTTAGTTGTATGGCAACGATGAGGA
>NZ_JBHTIU010000084.1:0-12579 GCF_042677205.1 Paenibacillus residui | reverse complement strand
GGTCGCCTCCCTAAGAAATACAATAATATATTGTAGGGTAGGACTCCAGTTTCGTTAGGGGGCCGTGGAGATAATGCATTAATTTCCGTATAAAATCGTCGGATCTCTTCAAGAACGAGAATAAAGATGCATTTTTGAAGGCTTTGCAGCGGATACGGAGCAACCCGGCCAAAAGCATGCAGATTTGCAGGCTTTTAAGGTCAAGGCCCCCACCAAGTACCATAAAACCCCTCTATCGAAGCAAAGTCGGGAAGAATGATCGCGATAAGAGGAAGGTTTAGACGCCGACACCTCTGTTGCGGAGCGGATGGAACGCCTCGAAGCCATGCGTAATAAGAGGAAGAGATCCCGTTCGCTTTAGCGTTTCGTCAGCAGACCGAGATTCCTCCAGCCGTAAGCGATTTCCGTCAGAGTAGTCCCGCCGATGTCTATCGGCTGCTGTTGAACGGGAACTCCTCCCAAAGCTTCATAGAAGCGCCGGGACGGATTATCGGCCAATACCCAGATCAGCATGGAGTGAATATGGGCTTCCTGCAGCTCGGCGGCGATGGAACGGACCAACTGTTCTCCGATTCCTTGTCTTTGATGGGATTTTAGCAAATAAATGGCATACAGCTCTCCCTGAAATTCCGGATGATTCGTCCTCTCCCGTCCTCCGGCGGCAAAACCGACGATACCCTCCCCCTCCTCCTCCGCGACATAGACAGGACGAACGCCGGCAAGCTTCAGCATCCCCCGCCACACCTCTTCTCTTTGTTGATACGACATTCCATCCAGATAATGATCCGGAACGATTCCGCGGTAAGTCGATCTCCAGCTATCCACTTGTACTCTTGCGATGCCAGAGGCATCGTTCAGACGTGCTTTCCTTACTGTCATGATCATCCACCTATCGCATTCCTGTTTTTTCCAATAGTTTATTGAAAAAAGGAAAGGGTGTCCAGTATTTTTCGTTTTGAAGGAACTCGCCCTGCCCAAAAGGAGAGAATTATTGATAATATTGTTCTTCGCTTGTATAGTTAGTTACATGAGTAATTAACCGATTAAGTGTAAAAGCAGCAGGAGGGTGGCAATGGGATCTTTAATAGATGACAGTCGTCCGATTTTCATGCAAATTGCTGAACGAATTGAAGATGACATCCTCGAAGGAAGGCTGCCTGAAGAATCACAGGTCCCTTCTACGAATCAATTCGCTTCCTTCTATCAGATCAATCCGGCGACGGCAGCCAAAGGGGTCAATCTGCTGGTCGATCAGGATATATTGTACAAAAAGCGGGGGATTGGCATGTTCGTGGCCACGGGAGCTCGTGAGAAGCTAAGGGAACAGAGGAAAGAACAGTTTTACGAGCAGTATGTGGTGACAATGATCCGGGAAGCGGAGAAGCTTGGAATTACGACAGACCAACTGTCGGAGATGATCCGGAAAGGGGATAGGTCGAAATGAATTATGCCGTAGAGGTCAGCCGCTTGACCGGCTGCTTGAGGATTATTCGGAGCATCCGCGCACGGTTATCTAGTCCACGCATCTCATTGACGAGGTCAGCAATATATTGGAGCATGTCATCGTTATCGATAAAGGGAAGCTGCTGCTTGATGAGGAGGCGGAAGCCCTTCGCGGCCGCGCGTTTACCGTCGTGGGTCCCGCTTCCAAGGTGGAGAGCTTTACGGAAGGCAAAGAAATGATTCATCGCGAGTCGATCGGCGGTTTGGTATCAGCTGCCGTTCTGGGCCGGCCGGGGGCCGGAGAGCGGGAGCAGGCGGAAGCATTGGGTCTGGAGCTTGCCTCCGTCTCCTTGCAGCAACTGATCGTCTATCTGACGAGTGATCATTCTGCGGGAAGGCGGTGAATGCCTGATGAATAGGGTACAAGGTGTAATGAAGATGCATTTGAGAGACAGGTGGCTGTGGTTTTTCGTTCCCCTTCTGGTTCTGCTGCCCAGCTTCCTTATTAATATAACTATAAGTTATTTTGTCGAGGAGCCCATCTATACCGGAGGAATAATGTCCCTCTACATTTACATGCTGGTTGCGGGGATAATTTCCCTGGTCCAATCGTTTCCTTTCGCGTTGGGTTTAAGTGTCCGGAGAACGGATTATTTTACCGGCACTGCAATGGTTGCCGGGGCAGTCAGCATCCTGATGGCGGTTCTGCTTTTGCTGCTTTCCTTCGTGGAGAAACGGACGGGATTTTGGGGCGTGGATCTGCATTTCTTCCTTTTGCCGTATTTCAATGACGGCGGGATTGCGGAGCAGCTATGGATCTATTTTTCCATCCTGATAAACATGTTCTTTCTCGGGTTTTTCATCTCCAGCATCTATCGAAGATTCGGCAAGAAGGGTCTTGGTGTCTTCTTCATCTTGTTAGTGACGTTGATGACCGTTTGCTCGTATGTAATAACCTTTAATCAATGGTGGGCGACTATGTTTCATTGGCTGGCCGGCCACCCTGCATCGATGCTCGCTTCTTGGTCGGTTCTGTTTACGGTCGGCTATGCGATCTTGTCCTATTTCATGCTGCGCAAATCGACGGTTTAAGCAGGCATGCCTCGGGTCGTACGGGAACATCCCGGACGGCTTTTTTACAAGTTTAAGTTTTCATTAAAGCATGGAACAACTTTCTAATTGGCATAAAAAGCTACCTTTAAAACCGGGTTATTCGTCTTCGAAGAGGCTCCGTTTGGAGCTTTTTTTATTTTTTTGTCTTTCGTGCAGATGAAAATTATTGATAATAGATCGTTTGATTAAACGCCTAAAATTCGATTTTAAGGCGTTTTTGAACTTCTGTGTAGATTCCCTCGAACTAATGGATTTTATTGCCTTAAACAAGCTGAAAACCGCCTTAAAATCGATGAAAAATAAAGGTTTTAGGTCATTATAATTTATGTTATTATTGGAGCACCAGGGCGGCCGCTTGGTTAATGATAGAAAGGGGAAGTGCAGGATGAATGGTATTCAATGGATAGGACGGTTTGGTACGAAAGGAGAGGAAAGCTCTGTGAAATGGTTAATATTACAGCACGAGGCTGCCGACACAATCCAAGATGGGTTGGTTGCCGCGGGGAGTATATGACATGACGGTGACCCTGATGGTGTTGGTGGTTGCGGCTGTTTTTGCAGGTGCATTGATGAGATCGATGTTTGGCTTCGGAGAAGCGATCGTGAGCATGCCTTTGTTGGCACTGCTCCCTATTCCTCTACATACATCTGTCTCTCTGATAGGCTTGGCGGGGCTCACTGTCGCTTCCCTTACCGTATTCTGCGGATGGCGTCACATTGAACGGTAGGTTCTGATCCGGTTGGCCGCGGCCACCGTTATTGGAATCCCCGCCGGACTGGCGTTGCTTTATGTTACTCCCTCAGGCGTCGTCACTTTCGGACTCGGTGCTTTTCTGATCGCTTACGGCGGTTATTGTTTAATTAAGAAGAGCCTCACCGCGACGGCCGAACGTCCGCTTCTTCACGGTCGCGGCTGGGTGCTGCCGTTCGGTTTTGCCTCGGGGGTGCTGGGCAGCGCGTATAATATGAATGGGGTACCCGTTGTCGTTTACGGAACTTTGCGCCGCTGGCACCCGGAGCGCTTCCGCGGTACGCTGCAGGCACATTTTCTCATTTCCGGCGTTCTGGTCGTTGCGGGACACGCTCTTGGAGGATTGTGGTCTAAGGAATCGTTGATTTTGTACGGTTATTCCCTGCCGGCCATTCTCTTGGCTATCGCTCTGGGGAGTTATTTTAATAAGCGAATCCCCGCGGCTAAATTTGACCGCTACTTATATATTATTATCATGGCGCTTGGAGTTCTGCTGCTATTCCCCCATAGCTCGTCCCTATCCAATTGACGAAGCCGCTGTTGTCTGGAATGAAGAAGTATAAGTTTCTGAAGCGGAGATGCTCACCCGGCGGATGGGCTTGTTGAAAGAAAAAGAAGTTGTTAAGATGAGGGTGTTCGATTTGTTGGAAGGGTTGAGAACTCTTCGAGATATAGCCCCGAAAGCAATTTAATACATGGAAGGAGCGGATAGAATGAGCGACAGCCGTAATCATTTAAAGCCCGATGTACGCGCTTACCTGGAACGAATAGGTTATGAGGGTCCTCTGGACGGGAGTGCAGCCGTGCTTGCCGAGCTGCAGGAGTGTCACCTGCATACGGTGCCCTATGAAAATCTGGATATTCTGAAGCGCATTCCACTATCGCTGGAAATTCCGGACCTGATCGAGAAAATCGTTGTCCGCCGGCGCGGCGGGTACTGCTTCGAGCTTAATGCCCTCTTTGGCTGGCTGCTGCGCGAGCTCGGATATCCCGTAACCGACCTGATGTCCCGCTTCTGGCGGGATGAACCTAATCCGCCGCCGAAGAGGCGCCATCATGTATTGAAGGTCAAGGCAGGGGATGCTTACTATCTGTGCGACGTGGGGGTAGGGGGAATCGTTCCCAGGCGGCCGATCTTGATGGTGGAAGGGCTGGAGCATCCGCAAGGGGAGGAGTGCTATCGCCTGGAGAGGGACCCGGAATACGGCTGGATGCTATGCGAGCTCAAGCATGGCGAATGGAGCCGATTGTATTCCTTCACCGAGGAGCCGCAGTTGGCCAAAGACTTTATTATGGCGACCTACTGGTGTGAGAATTCGCCGGAATCGATTTTTACGAAGAGCGCTATGGCGGCAATCCGCACCCGCGAAGGGCGCAACACGCTCGCCGGCAAGGAATTTCGCATATTTACCGCGGAAGGGGTGCGCAGCTTTACCCCCAAGTCGGAAGAGGAGTATAACGAGGCTCTGCGCACTTATTTCAATATTCATTTGGATAAGGCTCGGAAGTAAGGATAGGGCTGTTTGAAAAAATGAGGGGATTTAAGCCACCCGGGGATAAGCCTCGAAGGTCACACGTCACAGGGCTCCCCGTTAAAGTAAACCTTTAACGAAGCAAAGCAGGAAGAGCGACCGCGAGTAGAGGAAGGTTGAGATGCCATTATAGCGGGCACGAATTCCTGCAATTATGCATCCATTTTGAATCGATTCCAAACGCTCCGGAGAAAAGCCTGCGATAATACATCAATTTACGCATCAAATCATCCGTTCCCCCCTGAAATAAAAAAAAGATGCATTTTTACAGGCATTGCTGCGGACACGGGACCAAACGGCTAAAAGCATGCAGAATTGCAGGCTTTTAAATTCGGGCTCCCGCAAGTATTGTATGGCAGCAATTAGAGGAAGGTTTTAGACGCAAACTCTATTGGAGCGCGGAGACGAAGTAAGCTTCGAAAGCTATACGTCACACTCGGCGGCGCTCATTACTGCAATAGATCGGTTTGTGGGTCGGAATCTCACGAATGAGTACTACTAAGTGAACGACCATTAACCCGTTCATTAAGAAGGATTGCGCTGGAGTATCGCCTCACCGTCGTTGCGGAGCATCCGACACTGGGCGTTTCCCAGCCAAGCGAACCTCTAGTAGTCACTACCAGCCGGATGGATCTTGCCGTTCTGGAAAGTATCCTCAATCAGTATATCGCTTCGAGAGAGGTGAGCGACCCGCTGGCCAATCAACTGTCGCAATCGATCAAGCAAGCCAGGCATCAATGGGACAAGGGATCAGCGGATCAGGCGGTTAAGAAGCTGGAGGACTTCCAGAAGCACTTGAACAAAGAGTCCATGGCTCCTTATGTGACGGAAGCCGCCAAACGAACGCTTCATTCCAGGAGCCAGTCATTAATTCAGGTGTGGAGCAGCTAGAATTGAAAGGATAAGAAGGGGCTGTTCCAAAAGTGTTCGCATAAAACGGGAACAACCCAAAACGAAGCAAAAAGGACCTCAAATCCCACTTTGAGTGGGAACGGGGTCCTTTTTTAGCAGCCAAATTTAATAGGTGGGGCTTGAAAAATCATAGATCGACTTATGAAACAACCCCTTCTCTGCCAAAGAGATTATTAGCAATATAACCCTATAGGGACAGGGTATCCAGCGGAATTTCAAAAGCCCGCTTAATGACAAGGCCGGCCGCCAGCTTGGTCTCATCCGGTTTGTCCTCCAGATGCATGATCCGGACATTGTTGACGGTAACAGGCAGCTGCTTGATTACCCTTGCTCTGATCTCAGGGATCATATAGGGGCTTATAGTACGCAGTACCCTGCCCGACAGCAGCACGCTATCGGGATTAATAAAGGTGATGATGTTGGTAATTGCGATAGAAATTCCCTCGATCACGAGTTCGTACAAGCGAAGCATCTTGGGATCGCCGTTACGTACACCTTCCGCAAACTGTTCAAGTGTACACTTCATAGATACGCTAAGACCGCTAATAGAGGCCAGGGTGGTAAGGCAACCGCTTCTTCCGCAGTGGCAAGGGTAGGCGTCCGCTCCATAGAAGCCTTTGTAATGGCCGAATTCGCCTGCCACGAAGTTCGAGCCCGGGATCAGACGCTTCTCGGAAACGATAGCACCGCCCGTTCCGTAATCGAATTTTATTGTAATATTGTCCCTGGAATCTTTCAAACAGCCGTTCATATTTTCGTTAACGGACAGTAAATTGACGTCATTCTCTATATAGACCGGAATATGATACTTGTCTTCCAGCAATTGTTTAAGCGGAAAGCGGTGAACACCTATTCCGGGAGTTCGCAGGATGATGCCGTTCTGTGAATCAACGAGCCCCTGCATACTGATGCCGATGCCCTTGATCTTGTCCAAGGCCGGCACTTGGGGAAGGAGTTCATCAATGACTTCGTGCAGCAGGCGAAGCAGGACTTCGATCGATCCATATTTATCGATGGTGCGTTCGGAGGAGGCTATGCGTTCTTGGCGCAAATTATAGACACAGCCTCGAATATATTTTCCTGCAAGCTCTATTCCGATGGCATACAGTTTGCCGCTGTTGACATGGAGCGCGATTCTTTTTCTGCCGCTTCCCGACTCCAGGGCCATATGTTCACCAACGGTAATCACCTTTTCCTTCAGCAACCGATTGACAATATTGGTAACCGTTTGCCGGCTTAACCCCGTTTTCTCTGCTAATTCCACACGGGATATCGGTCCTTCGGAATAAATAAGATAAAGTACTTTCTGTTGATTAATTGATTTCAAAAGCATATGGCTTGTTCTTTTTTCTGAGTCGCTCATGCCTCATTTTCCCCTTCCACACTCCCAGTTCTTTTCAAAAAATAAACAGCTAACGGTTTGTAATTAGCAGAAGATTCTCGCCCTAGTTTAGCACTAAAGCGGGAATAAAGAAAAGTTTCAACTTCTGCAGTAATTTAGGATTGACAATACGAAAAAGAACGATATTATTAATTATATCAATTAATAAAGCAATTTGATTAACTATTGAAAACTTTTATACTTTGTTTTTCGGGCTTGTTGCATTGTCTGATGCAGAGGCGGCGAGTTGTCTGATTGCCGGATACGGGAGAAGGCATAAGTTCTGAGGGTGCTATAGCTAAACATGGCATTAACGCAGGGCTAATAAGCCTCCTGATTTTCTTTAGGAAGCTCAAGGCACACGCTGTTTTAATCCCGAGAAGGAAAAACCGATGAGACTACACCAATTATTGAAAACGATTTCATTGGGCGGGGAGGTGAAGCTGGAAGGAGACGACAACATTATTTTTACATAATCCGTGCTCATAATTGATATTCAATTAACAAACAGGTAGTAAACTAAACACAGAATTTAGTCAATCAATTTTATTTATTAATGAAAAGGGGAGGCTATAACGATGTTCAACACCAAAATGAAAAGATGGATGTCTGCTGGAGCGGCCGCCATCCTATCGGCTACTATGCTCGCGGCTTGCGGCGGCAACGGGAATACTTCGGGACCTGCTTCATCCCCGTCGAACAGTCCGGGGCAGTCTGCAGAAGTAGAGGTATACCCTGAGAATGGATTGCCGAAAAATGAGGAGGTTACGCTTAAAGTCGGTTATTTCATTGGGGGTTACGGGCGTGAATGGTTTGACAAAGCAGTGGAATCCTTCACTAAGAAATATCCGAATGTCAAGATAGATATTACGGCATCATCAGATATGCAAACGATCCTCTCCACCAAGATTTCAGCAGGCAATGATAAAGATATGTTCGACTTGTTCAATACCGCACCTGCCGGCGGCGTTGTATCGCTGGCTGAAGCCGGGAAGCTGGAGCCCATGGACGACATTTGGGACTACAAGCTTCCGGATGTGCCTGATAAAACAGTGAAAGATCTGAGTATGCCGGGAATGTATGAATCTACACCGTTGATTCAAGGGAAGAGGTATGAATTCGCCATCTTCACCAGCTTCGGCGGACTGTTCTACAACAAGAAGCTGTTCGAGGAGCATGGCTGGAATCAAAACCCGAAAACCTGGGAGGAGTTCAAGCAGCTGTTAGCGGATATTAAGGCGGACGGCATCGCTCCAATCACGTTCCCGGGCATCCATCCCAACTATCATACGTGGGCTTTCGGACCGGCGAAAAATTTTGAATTGGCTGATATTAACGGACATGCCGAACAATTTATCGAGAATTACAAAACATATACGCTGCCGCAATATACCAGTCCGGAAACGGTTGAGACCTGGACACGCTTTTATGAGCTGGGTAAACTAGGGTATTTTGCAGAAGGTCTGCCGGCTTTAACCCACACGCAATCGCAAATGCAAGTGCTTCAAGGACAGGCGGCCATGGTATCGACCGGAACTCACGTCGAGAATGAAATGAAGGAAGCGACACCCGCGGATTTCGAATGGGGGTATATGGCCGTTCCGTTCCGGGACAGCGAAGACCAGACACTTTGGATTCGAAGCGGGACTACAGGGTTCAACTACATCTGGGCGGCCAAACCGGATTTGAACAAGAAGTGGGCCAAGGAATTAATCGTTTGGCTGCTTCACCTTGATAATCAGCAAATTGCTGCGGAAGAAGCGGGTGCGCTGCCTATGCGCAAGGATTTGACGGAGGACCCGTCCCGAACGGTTAATCTTACGAGCTCGGCTCAAGCTGTTCTGAAGTACATTGCGGATAATAAAGCCCATACGTATAAAGCAAGCAGATCGGTCAGCATCTCGGATCCGAACCTGGCGCAGGCAGAGAAGCTGTTGAACGAAAATATTGTGAAATTTGCTTTGGGCAAGCAGGATCCGAAGCCTATTCTGGAGGAAGCGGAGAAATTGCTGACAAAAGCGGTGGAGGCAGCGAAGAAGTAAATGCTGCCATGAGCGGGGAGGCTCACTCTCCGCTCTCCATTTTATGATAGGAGTTGACTTCGATGTCTGAATCAACCGTGGTAAGAAAGCCACAGACCTCGAGAAGAAGGATGAGGCTGGATAACGCGAACACGCAGAAATATATTTTTCTCGCACTGGCTATCATCCCGCCCTTCGGAGGGTATTTGCTGTTTACTTTATTTCCGAATATTTTGTCCGTCTACTATTCAATGCTGGATTGGGATGGACTTACAGATTCCACCTTTGTCGGATTTTCAAATTTCATTACTGCGTTTCAAGATCAATATGTCTGGCGCGCCTTAACCCACAATCTGATTTTTATGGTGACGGTTCCGCTTTTCGTCGTTCTTATCTCCTTATTACTGGCTTACTTGATCACCCATAAAAGCTATCGTGAGAACGGTTTCCTGAAGGTGCTGTTTTTCTTCCCGAATGTATTGTCCACGGTTGTGGTTGCACTTCTCTTTGCATTTGTTTATGACGGCACCTATGGCCTGTTGAACGCGATGCTTAAACTGGTCGGAATAGACATGGGTAACTTTTATTGGTTAGGTAGTGACAAAACAGCGCTTGCGGCCATTATCCCGGCATGGGTCTGGGGCGGAGTCGGCTTGTACGTCATCATCTTCGCCAATGCCATGCTTGCGATTCCGAAATCGCTGTATGAAGCAGCGATCCTCGAAGGGGCCGGGCATATGACTCGTCTGTTCCGGATTACGATTCCGCTTGTATCGCCAATAATACGCGTTAGTGCGCTGTTCCTGGTGGTAGGAACGATGAAGGGCTTCGAGATCATACTCATCATGACCAACGGAGGTCCTTATGGGGCTACCGATGTCATCGGGCTCTATATGTTTAATTTGGCCTTCGGGGAAGAATACAGGAACTTCGGCTATGCGTCTGCTGTGGGGATGATTCTTTTCGTCATATTGGTCACTGCCAAACTGCTGATGGATAAATTTTTACCAAACAGGGGCTATGAGTACTAGTCTCTATTCGCTTGAAGGTTCGGAGGGATAATTTTGAAGGAAAAACGGACATGGTTAGATGTCGTCTGGCGAATAATCCTGTACCTGTGGGCGCTGACGATTCTTTTTCCGCTGGTTTGGGTCATTTACGAATCTCTGAAGAGCAATCCGGAGTTTTTCCAGGATATCTGGGCTTTGCCTACAGAGCTTAAGTGGGGCAACTATCTGAAAGCCTGGAACCAATACGGATTCGGACAGTCGCTTCTAAATACACTTTATTATGTTGGCGGGAGCCTGGTGGTCAGCTTGTTCTTTACGACCCTCAATGCTTACGCCCTGACACGTATGGAATTTAAGGGAAGAAAACTGATTTGGAGCCTGATCATGCTGTCCTTGTTTCTTCCCGGGGTCAACGCGCTTGTTCCCCAATATGTCATTATGCGGGAGCTCGACTTGACCAACAGCCTGACCGGCTTGATTCTGTTGTCCAGCTTGGGGGAGAGCGTGTTCTTTCTAATGCTGCTCGGAGGCTTCATGAGCTCTTTGCCGAAGGAGCTGGAAGAGAGTGCGACGATGGACGGGGCGACGCTGTTCCAGAGATTCTGGCGTGTCATCGTTCCGCTGTCCACTCCGGGGATCGTCACCGTAGCCGTATTCAAGTTTCTTGGATATTACAATAATTTCATGGGACCCTTCATCTATTTAAGCGATCCCAAGAAATATCCGATTGCGGTACAGATGTATTCCGCCAACAAGCAGATGGAATATACCGCCGATTGGGTCACGCTGTTTGCCGGAGTTACGATTGCCATGGTGCCGTCCGTCATTATCTTTATGCTGTTCCAGCGTCTTCTGATGGAAGGGGCGACGATGGGGGCTGTTAAAGGGTAATTATTCAAGGGAAAGATAACGAATTTTTATCTTGGATGGGGGGCTGGCCGTCCATCCTGTGTAAATTTGTTTGGAGTATATGGAGAGTGGTAAGGTTGTCCGTAGAAAGTCAGACGCTGTTTCAGCTTCTGGATACGAATTTAATGCTAAAGCAGCCTAAGGGGACTTGGAAATGGCATTCTCCGCTTTCCGCTCCGTTTAAAGTGCTGGGTTTCCCATGGCTGGAGCAGGACAGGGTATACCGCCGTTTGCCGCTCCCCCCCAATCATGCTTTGCCCGAAGCGGTCGATAAGCTTGCGGATTGTACCGCAGGCGGACAAATTCGCTTTAAGACCGATGCACAGCGGGTAGCGATCCGGGTTAAGCTGCGGGGGTCGGCATCGATGGATCATATGCCTGCTACCGGCCAGATCGGTTTCGATGCTTATGTAGGGGAGCCCGGTCAGGAGCGGTACATAGGAACAAGCCGAATGAAGCCGGGAGAGCAGCAGTACGAGTCGTTGCTGTTTGAAGGTGATCGGCCGGATCGGCTGCGTACGGTCACGCTTAATTTTCCTCTGTACCAAAGTGTGACGGAAGTGATGGTGGGCCTCCCTCCGGAAGCCGCCCTGGAAGCCAATGATTTTCCAAGCTCAAGAGGCCGCCTGGTGTTCTATGGAACCTCGATCACTCAAGGGGGATGCGCAAGCCGTCCGGGTCTTGCTTATCCTCAGCAGATCGGCAGACGATTGCAGCGGGAAGTGATCAATCTCGGGTTCTCGGGCAGCGGCAAGGGGGAAGAGGAGGTGGCCAGAGTCATCCGGCTTATTCCCCATGTGGACTGCTTCATTGTCGATTATGAAGCCAACTGCTCGACAGAGCTGTATGGCCGGACTCTGGAGCCGTTCCTTCGCCTCTACCGGGAAGAGCAGCGGCTCGTTCCTATCCTGGTCGTGTCGCGGATTCCTTATGCGAAGGAGCAGGTGAACAGCATCTCCCGGCAAGACCGAATGGAACGGAAGCGAATCGCGACCGAGCTCGTCCGCAAGCTTAATGAAGCCGGCGACGACAGAGTATTCTTCTGCGACGGAGACCGGCTGCTTGGAGAGCGCTATGACGAGTGCACCGTGGACGGCGTTCACCCCAATGATTTAGGCTTTACCCGGATGGCGGAATCTCTCATTCCGGTTATATCGCAAATTCTGGAGCGTTGTTCCAGTTCAATTTGGCGGTAAATGACGTAGGCAGCTCAAAAAATCGGCATTTAAAACCGAACGTTTTAGCCTGATACGGCCCAGAGAGCTGTCCCAATATCCGGTTTGCGGATTTTCAGTGCCGGAGAGCTTAGTTATGCGAACTCTATTGGGACAGGCCCGGTTGTCCGCCGGGATTGTGTAAAAGACAAGCAAAACTGCAGGTCTTTTTGGGAAGAAGCCGCGTGGTGCGTTATTCTAAAGCGATAGCTCCACGGCCCCCTAACGAAACTGGAGTCCTACCCTACAATATATTATTGTATTTCTTAGGGAGGCGACCAGCATGAGACGAT
>NZ_JBHTIU010000083.1:0-4460 GCF_042677205.1 Paenibacillus residui | reverse complement strand
AGGAAACGACTGATATTGACGCCGATTCGCTCGCTTCTTAATGCTGTAGAACTTTTGACTGTCCAGTTAATTACTTCACGCCTTCGGCAACTTCTTTAACCATCTCTGCCATGGAAATCAGTCCACCACCGGACAGATACCAGAAATTCGGGTCGAGATAGATGATTTTGCCGTCTTTAAACGCGTTGGTCTTCTTCACCAGATCGTTCTCCACGACTTCCTTGGCTGGTGTTACATTCTCGCCGCTGACTACCGCGTCTCTGTCAATGACGAAGAGATAGTCCGGGTTTTTCTCGGCGACGTATTCGAAAGTTATTTTTTGACCATGTGATGTTTGAGAATCGATTTTATCGTCCACTGGCACAACTCCGAATACGTCATGGATCAAGCCGAATCGGGAGCCTACCCCATAAGCGTTGGCCTTGCCACCTGTCGTCAGAATGATCAAACCTTTCTTACCGCTGGCGGCTGCCGTTTCGTTCAACTGCTTGATGGATTCGTCAATCGCGGCCAGCTCTTTGTCCGCTTCGGCTTCCTTACCGAAGATCGAGGCAAGCGTCTTTACGTTTTCCGTGAAGGATTCCATATAGTTCTGTGTATCAACCCCCATAAAGACCGTTGGGGCGATTTTATCCAACTCTTTGTAAGCTTCGGAAGATCTGCCCGAAATGATGATCAGCTCCGGCTTAAGCGCGTTGATTTTCTCGAAATCGGGCTCGAACAGCGTTCCTGCATTCATGTATTTGGAGTCTTCATATTTCTTCAGGTGGCCCGGCAGCGAGCTTTGAGGTACAGCAGCCACTTCGATTCCCAGCTTATCCAATGTTTCCAAAGCACCGTAGTCGAATACAACGACATTTTTCGGATTTTTCTTAACCGTTGCTTCCCCAAGCTGATGTTTGATCGTAAGCACCTCGTCTTTAGGCGCCTCTGTGTTCTTATTCTCGTTATTTGCCGCGGCGTTAGTTGTCTTTGCCTCTGATCCGCCCGGGGTTCCTTCCGAATTTTTCGCCCCGCATGCGGCGACTATGAAAACCAGAAAAATCGTCATCAACAACATGGATAATTTCTTGCTCACTCTTAACACCCCTAATAATTTAGTTTTTATATGAAATTATTTTGACGATGTCGCTAACTTTAACTTGATGTCCGCTGCCTTTTTATAAGTATGGTTTCACTATCCTCCTTTCGCGGCGAACTGTCGGAGCGAACCGTGCTGGGAACCGTCAAATAAGATTCACCGGCTTTTGTAGACAGATTAAGTAAAATAAACGCAGATTTTATTGCCGTCAATCTCATGAATCTGAATGTCCATATCGTATACCTCCCGCAGTACGGACGAATCGATAATTTCGGCGGTCGTGCCTTCCTTTACAATTCTACCGTCCTTAAGCGCCACAATATAATCGGAATAACAGGAGGCGAAATTGATGTCATGGATTACGATAATTACTGTTTTGCCGAGCTCGTCGGCCAATCGCCTCAGCACCTTCATAATTTGAACGGAATGCTTCATATCCAAATTGTTCAATGGTTCATCCAGCAGAACATAATCGGTATTCTGGGCAATAATCATGGCGATGAAAGCCCGCTGCTTCTGTCCGCCACTCAACTGATCCAAATATTTGTCCTGCATGTCTTCCAGTTCCATATAGCGAATGGCTTCGTCCACATATTTCTTATCCTCCGCCGTCAGTCTTCCTTGGGAGTAAGGAAAACGTCCGAAGCCGACCAGTTCTTTAACCGTTAACCGGATATTAATGTGATTGGACTGCTTCAGGATGGAAATCCGCTTGGCCAGCTCGTTGCTTTTCCACTGACCGATCTCACGCCCTTCAATCCATATCTCCCCTTCGTCCTTGGGGATCAGGCGGCTGACCATCGACATCAGAGTGCTCTTCCCCGCCCCGTTCGGCCCGATAAACGAGGTAATCTTCCCCTTCGCTATCTTAACGGATACTTGATCTACGACATTTTTGTTTCCGTACCGTTTGGAAACGTTTCTGACTTCTACCACGATTTGTTCTCCTTTAACAGAAGGTATATGAAGTATACTCCGCCGATAAAATTGATGATGACACTTAACGAGGTGGAGAACGTGAATACCCGCTCGACCAAGAGCTGTCCTCCGACCAAAGCGATAATACTGATCAGGATAGATCCTGTGATTACATACGAATGCCGGTACGTTCTTATAAATTGATAGGCTACGTTCGCGACAAGCAAGCCCAGGAACGTGATCGGTCCGACCAGTGCGGTGGACACGGCTGTAAGTATTGCAACGACAATCAGAATTCTCTTGACGACATAATCGTAGCTGACACCGAGATTGATCGCATGTTCTTTACCTAAAGACAGCACATCCAAATATTTATTGAACTTGATAAAGTAGGCTGCCGTAGCGAAGACGACGATGTAGGCAAGCAGAAGAATGTCGGAGTTGACGTTATTGAAGCTCGCGAACATCTTGTCTTGGACCACCATAAATTCGTTCGGATCGATGAGCATTTGCATAAAGGACGAAATACTGGAAAAGAACGTTCCGAAGATCAATCCGACCAGCAGCAGGAAATAAATATTTTTGCCCTCTCTTTTGAACAAAAATTTATACAATAGTCCCGCGAACAGCACCATAAAACCGACGGAGATGAGAAAGTGAATGTTCTTGCTCATCATGGTCAACGTAGTGGAGCCGAAGATGAAGACAATCGCCGTCTGCACCAGCATATAAAGAGAGTCCAATCCGATGATGCTCGGCGTCAATATTTTATTGTTCGTAACGGTTTGAAACATAACGGTTGAGAAAGCGATGCTGCCGCCCGTCAACAATATGGCCAATATTTTCTTGCCTCTTCGCGGCAATGCATAATCCCAATTGCCGGCCGCATCGATGAATAAAAGGATGCAGATGAGCAACAGTGCCAGGGCGCCCAGGATATACAGCTTCGTTTTATGACTCATGTGACTTTCTCCTCAATAGCAAATAAAGAAAAATGCCGCTTCCTATGACCCCAACCGTAAGGCCGATAGAAATTTCGAACGGATAAATGATAATACGGCCGAGAATGTCGCAAGCCAGGACGAATACTGCCCCTAACAACGCCGTATGAGAAAGGTTTTTCTTCAGGTTATCGCCTTGGTAAATAGTTACGATGTTCGGAATGATCAGCCCCAGGAAAGGGATGTTTCCAACCGTAAGCATAACGATCGCGGATACAAGTGCGACGATCACCAGGCCGATATTGACTACCCGCTTGTAATTCAGCCCCAGGTTGACGGAGAACTCCTCCCCCATGCCGGCAACGGTAAACCGGTTCGCGTATAGATATGCTGCGACAACTAACGGGATACTTAAGTAAAGCAGCTCGTAGCGACCCTGCATGATCATGGAAAAGTCGCCGTGAAGCCAAGCGCCCACACTCTGGATTAGACCATACTTGAGACCCAAGAATGTCGTCGTCGAGCCGACGATGCTGCCGAACATCAAACCGACTAGCGGAATAAAGATTGAATCTTTATACTTGATTTTGTCTAAAATCTTCATGAATGCGAATGTTCCCGCCAGCGCGAAAACAAAAGCGACAAGCATCTTCTGCAGAGGGCTGGCCGAGCCGAAGATCAACAGCGATACGAGAATTCCCAAGCTGGCCGAGTCCATCGTTCCCGCCGTAGTCGGGGAGACGAATTTGTTTCTCGTCAGCTGCATCATGATCAACCCGACGATGCTCATGCTCGTTCCGGCGATAATTATGCTGATTAAGCGGGGAACGCGGCTGATCATAATAATTTCCAACTGGTCCTCTGTCAAGCTGAATATATCGAAGATGGATATATCCGTAACGCCTATAAATAATGAAATAAAGGAGAAAACTATCAGTGCGATAACCAGGTATCTTTTTTTCATCACTTTTTTCCTTTGCGCAAATGAATCTCATTCTCATTTAGGGTAATAATGATATTCATTCTCAATTAGATCACGATTAGTATTATAACATGCTGAACCCCGCTGTCAACATTATCCATGGTTTTCCGGATAAAAAAACGACAAAATTCAATAATTATTCATAATGTTGGTTCATTTTTTCAACTTGCTCGTTACGTCTGCCCGCAACAACGGGATGTAATTGGAAAATCCGTCTATTTCTGCTGGTGTTGTGCCAAGGGAATGGAGTAGCGCGTCTGATTGGAAAATAGCTTAGCCAACCACCGGCCCTTGTGGCGATTATCTCCCACTGCGCCGACTCCCAGTGCGCGGTGTTTGGCGTCGCATGACGATGGTCAACCACATGGCTACGTACCGGGGACTGGGTAACTAACTGGATTTTATGTAGGTAGATGGGATCTAGCCGCCAAAATCGCTAACCTACCTTGAAAATCCGTCTATTTTACAGTCTGCAGGCATCGTTGCAAGCGGAGCGGCACATCTAACTGTATTTTGTACAGGTAGATTCAAGCGAATG
>NZ_JBHTIU010000082.1:0-52877 GCF_042677205.1 Paenibacillus residui | reverse complement strand
ATCCCGAGAATACCCTACTTTTTTGTCGCCTGTGAAGGCTCCAAATCTTGGTACACAGAATACTTTCAATTTGAGGCTCAAAAGGATGTATTTTTGCAGCAATTTTTTCCAACCAAACAACAACCCGGGTAAAAGATGTAAAATTGCAGTTTTTCTATCAAAGCTGCAGGATGTCTCGTCAAAAGTTCATAACACACAACATGATTGCCTGTCGAACAGTTATTGGCGTAAACCAGCCTTTATCGCAGAGTGATTTGAGCATGCGTACTGTAGTGAGAAGTGCGATGGTCGATGTTAAATAACTGGATAAGCTCGGTATGGGCCACTTCGAATTTCAATTCAGCTTGCACCTCCCCGATAAAATGAAAGAACGCCTGGCTCCATTCCTTGTTGGAATGGAGCCAGGCGTTCTTTGTCGCTTAAAGATTATTATACTGTAAGGCGGATCAATTATGGAGTATAAAAATATTGTTGACACGACACCAAATGGTGTCCTATATTTATATAGTCACCAAATGGTGTCTAATTAAGAGTCGGTCATTTGGAAACATTGGAGTCAGAATGGAGATGGTTAGATTAATAATATATCCAAACGGAATATCAAAAAGGACGCCTTATTCGGGTATTAGTTAAGCGGCGGACGCAGTGTCCGGAGAGCCGCAACTTTAAGGAGGTGGTGAAATGAACGGCTATCCCTTCGTATCAGCAATACTTTCCATTACACAAAATAAAAGTTTGGAGGGAGAGTTGTGAGCGAGAACAACCAATTGAGGGATGTGTTTGACGCGATTGCAGATCCAACCAGGCGACAACTAATTAGTTTGTTAGCAGAGACGGAGGAAAAACCGCTTCATGAGTTAACGGCACATTTTCAAATGGGACGTACAGCGGTATCCAAGCATTTGACAATCCTTAAAGAGGCCGGGCTGGTACATGACCGAAAAGTCGGCAGAGAAACGCGATTTAGGCTAAATGCCTCTCCACTTAGAGAAGTTCAAGATTGGGTGGCTTTCTACAGCAAGTTCTGGAGCACGAATATGTTGCGCTTGAACCAACTATTAGAGGAGGAAGAAGAATGAGTTTGAAGTTAGAGCTGGATTTTCAGTACACGACATCGATCGAGAAGCTTTGGTCCGCGTTAACCGACTCAAAAATGCTTGCCAAGTGGGTATTGGAAAATGATTTCAAGCCCGTCGTAGGACACCGATTTCTGCATTGCGAGTAATAGCTGCTTCGCTGGCACTACTATCCCAGGAAACAGAGAATCCATGAATATTGTGATAATGATGTTCACCAATTTGAATTTATACAATTCGGAGGTCATTCATGAAGGAGAGCTCGAAGTCCCACCCTTACCAAGAATATATTGAAATTCGTGGTGCCCGGGAAAACAATCTCAAGAACGTATCCTTGCGTATTCCTAAGCGGAAGATCACGATCTTCACCGGGGTATCCGGATCCGGCAAGTCATCGATCGTCTTCGATACGATTGCAGCAGAATCCACGCGATTGCTGAATGAGAACTTCAGCATGTTCGTGCGTAATTTCCTGCCGCGCGTTCCACAGCCGGATACAGACGGGATCGAAAACCTGAGCATGGCGGTTATTGTGGACCAGAAGCGGCTGGGCGGCGGTTCCCATTCCACGATGGGCACGATTACCGATATCTCTCCCATTCTTCGCCTTCTCTTCTCACGATTGGGCCAGCCCTATGTTGGAGAAGTGAACATGTTCTCGTTTAACGATCCGCAAGGTATGTGTCCCGAATGCAACGGGATCGGCCGCAGGCTGGGCGTCGACATGAGCAAGGCGCTGGACATGTCTAAATCGTTGAATGAAGGGGCAATTATGCTGCCGGATTATTCAGTGGGCGGCTGGGAATGGAACATGATCGTGCAGTCGGGGGACTTCGATCTCGACAAGAAGCTGAGCGATTATTCGGATGAGGAACTGGAGCAATTGCTGTACGCCAAGGCAAGGAAAGTGAAGATGGATTTCGCCGGTAAGGCAACGAATATTACAGTGGAAGGCGTCATTGAGAAGTTCACCAATAAATACATAAAGCAGGATTTGAAAACGAAGTCCGAACGTACACAAAAAGCGGTTGCGCCATACATTACCGAAGGTCCCTGCTCCTGCTGCCGCGGCGCGAGACTCAATCAGGCCGCGCTAAGCTGCAGGATCAACGGACTCAACATTGCGGAGATGTCCTCCATGGAGGTGGGCCAGCTCATCGGCGTCATCCGGGAGATTGACGATCCGGTTGCCGCGCCGATTGTCAAGTCGCTGACGGAGCGTCTGCAGCATCTGGTGGATATCGGACTGGACTACTTGACGCTGGACCGTGAGACGGATACGTTGTCCGGCGGCGAATCGCAGCGGGTTAAGATGGTGAAGCATCTGAGCGGCAGTCTGGTCGATGTCACTTACATCTTTGATGAGCCCAGCGTCGGGCTGCATCCCCGCGATGTGCACCGGCTCAATGAATTGCTTCAGAAGCTGCGCGATAAAGGCAACACGGTCATAGTGGTCGAACATGATCCCGACGTCATCAAAGTGGCCGATCATATTGTCGATGTCGGCCCTTATGCAGGCAGCCGCGGGGGTACCATCGTTTATGAAGGCAGTTATTCAGGCCTGCTGGAGGCCGATACGCTGACAGGCAACCATCTGAAACAGGAACTGCCGATCAAAGCCAGTTTCCGCCAGGCCTCGGGCCATCTGTCCATTGTGGACGCCAACCTGCACAATTTGAAGAATGTCAGCGTCGATATACCGGCAGGTGTGCTGACCGTAGTGACGGGCGTCGCCGGCTCCGGGAAGAGCACATTAATTAACGAGGTGTTCTTGCGCCAGCATCCCGATTCTATCGTTATTGACCAGTCGGCAGTCGGCGTCTCGACCCGCTCCAACCCGGCCACCTACACCGGCATCATGGACGATGTGCGCAAGGCGTTCGCGACTGCGAATAAAGTGAGCCCCGGCTTGTTCAGCTTTAACTCCAAAGGGGCCTGCGAAAACTGCCAAGGTCTCGGCGTCGTTTATACCGATCTGTCCTTCTTGGAAAGCGTCAAACTCCCTTGCGAGGTATGCGGGGGCAAACGTTTCAAGGAAGAAGTGCTGGCCTATCAGTTGGACGGCAAATCCATTGCTGATGTATTGGAGATGACCGTCGAACAGGCCCTTGCCTTCTTTAACTTGAAGGGGGTCTCGAAAATTCTCCAAGCCATGAGTGATGTGGGACTGGGTTATTTGAAGCTCGGCCAGCCGCTCAGTACGCTTTCGGGCGGGGAATGCCAACGCATCAAGCTGGCCAGCGAGCTGCATAAACAAGGGAGTATTTATGTCATGGACGAGCCGACAACCGGTCTGCATATGTCCGATATCAGCCATTTGCTTGCAATCATGAACCGACTGGTAGACGCCGGTAATACGGTCATTGTCATTGAACATAATTTGGATATCATCCGAAATGCGGATTGGATCATTGATATGGGACCCGACGGAGGCAGCAAGGGCGGCCAGGTAGTGTTCGAGGGCACGCCTGCGCAGATCATTCACGCGGAGCAGTCGATCACGGGAAGATACTTGGTGTAATTACATCAATACTATAAACTCACGAATCCTCAACCAGGGCTGCCGGCAGAAATCGGCAGCCTTTCGGTTCTTCATTATCGGCTAAAAAAGCGGGGATATCCGTTCTAGCTTCAGTGATTTATAAGCTGGTTGAATGAGAGTTTTTAGAGCAATAATCGCTTATCAAAATACATTAGGGGGGATGGTATGCTTGAGCCAAGTGAACGGACAAGGACAGGTTTATGGGAGAAACCGTTTCGCTGTCATCCGCCGATTTAGCTATATGCCCGAGTGCAACGCAGCACAGTGAAGCTTGATTTTACACCTATTATGGCGCATAGTTTAGAAAGGGAAGCCGTCAGCCGCGTATCTTATTTACATGAAAATATAATATCGGTATTAGCTTACGGGTGATATGCTGCTATACTAAGTCCATACTTGCTTGGTACTTGGTAACTATTTCTGTTCATACTTACCATATCAACATGTCGTTAAGATGATATATCCACTATAATATCGCTTATTGGAGGAGTACACGATGTTGGATGATACATTGCCAGTTACGCTGCAGTACCAGTTGCGTATGAAGCTGCTTGGATCCGATGGAGTTAACGGCTAGGGAATGCTTATGCAAACCGAACTAATTTCCGCCGGACTTGACGGATAGACAAGCCGTATTTGGGGTGGTATCAGCTACGCTGGTACCACCTTGGCATTTTAAGGTAACATATAAAACAACACTTGAGGACGTAGCGGGATACGATGAAGATCGGATCTTTTTTGATAATAAGCGGATTTCTTGCTTTTACCGTGAAACAGCAGCTTCTTAGGAGGCTGCTTGTTCGCGGTATTTTTATGCCCAAAATAACTTTATCCTGGTGTTGATTTCGAAGATAAGATAACCGCCTCGTTGAAGAGGCGGCTTATTAAACTATCGTTTCCCTTTTAGCGAAATGCGCAATATAACTCCAATTATTAAAACTTACGTTTATGATAGGGGATTCCATCGCCATCTTCACAGTAGGATTTGAGACTATAAAGGAAAATAGCCCAGTTGTAGTTACAGGAACGATAAAATGGCGTTACTTCTTTCCAGTTCGAATGACTCAAAGTAATAAAAGACTTCCCGTTCTTCCCTTCAATATCAAAGGAAATGGTCGTACCAATCCATTCTGGATCTGAATCTATACACTGCCAAACGACTTTTTTATTAGTGATCAATTCCTCTATTCTCATCTTAGTTATGTCATTGCTGCCGAATCGAAATTCATTAATAAAGCCAATCTGATTATTAACAATGAGTTCATTTGTCCATATTTCCGACAGTCCCTCAGCAGTGGTTAAAGTTTCATACACCTTCGACGCTGGAACATTTACGGTTTGCAAGTGCTCGATATTTGCCATGTCTTACTCCTTTCTAACTGCAATAATTTATGTTTGATGCTTACGATAACATATGAAGAATATAATAGTTTCTTCTGGATTGCTATGTTGCAAAAGCTCTCGCTTATCGTCCTATGTATCAGCAAGTCTTCAGTTCCTTTAAATCCATGGGTAAATCATCTCCGAACAGTGACAATACAACTAAAACGGCGCTTCGAGCATTGCCAAATTGCTGCCGTGCCGCTCGATTTTTCCCGCGCTGACTAATTGTGACACGCAGCAGGGTATGTCAAAACCATATTGGAGCATGTCGTAGCCACGAATTTTGAATACGTATTTATCGTGGCGTCCCTAAACTGGGATTTCAAGGTCAGCCGCATCATGTGTGTTCCCATTTAACTACATTTTTATTGTACAACAAAACTAATATATACGTTGACGTGTATATACGTAATGGTGTATATTAATGGCATGAATACGACAGCGATGCAATTAACGTTATTTACGATCGCCGAGCCGAACCGTTTTAACATTGTTGAACTTTTAAAGCAAGGGCCGCGATCCGTCAGTGAAATCGTCCATGCCCTCAACATCGGCCAGCCTCAAGTATCTCGCCATTTGCGTATTTTGAGCGAGGCTGGGTTGGTACGCGTCCGCAGCAAGGCGCAGCAGCGAATATATAGCCTTGAACCCCGACCGTTTCAGGAACTGGATGAATGGTTCGATTCATTCAGCATCCTGTGGGAAGAACGGCTCGACAATTTCGAGGACTATATGCTCGACTACAAAAGAAAGGAGAACTTATGACAGGTATCAACAGCTTAATCGCCAGTTATTACTGGAACTACCAGGCCATCTGGAACGAGCGTCTTGATGCACTGGAAAATTACGTAATGAGGATGAAACGCGATGAGAACAAGACAGACAAGAATCTATAGAGATCGAGAGCGTCGGGAGCTTACCGTCGAACGTATAGTAGCCATATCTCCCAAGCTTGCCTGGGAAGGATGGACTGAGCCGCAACACGTTGCCCGTTGGTGGGGGCCCAGGTCCTGGACTTCCACCATATATGAAATGGATGTGAGGCCCGGCGGAGTCTGGCGCTATAGCCTTAAATCCGACGATGGCACCGGAGAAGAGGCTTTCTGCCGAGCCGTCTACCAGGATGTTTGCGAACCGTCCAAGCTAGTTTACATCGACTCGTTCGCCGACAGAGATTGGAATGTCGTAGAGAACAGCGAGATGCTCACAACCGTTCATTTCGAGAAGGCGGCCGGAGGTACGAAGCTTCGTATTGTGACCCGTTTCGCAAGCGTCCATGACTTGGAAAACGCCGAGGCGATGGGGATGATCGAAGGATTCACCGATGCCTTCGCTCGACTTGAAGAATATGTAGAAACAACATTAACAGGAGGAAAGATAAATATGAAAACGATTATTTCTAAAGACGGAACAAGAATCGCATATCAAAAGCAAGGAAACGGACCCGCCATTGTTTTGGTATCGTCTGCGGCTGCCGATCATCGGGATGCCGCGGGGCTCGCCGAACAGCTTGCCGATCATTTCACCGTCTACAACTACGACCGTCGGGGACGCGGACAAAGCTCCGATACAACGCCGTACGCTGTTGAACGCGAAATTGAGGATATAGAGGCTTTGATCCGTGAAGCCGGTGGTAATGCAAGTTTGTTCGGCAGCTCATCCGGGGCGGTGCTAGCCCTTGACGCAGCCAACAAATTAGGAAATCAAGTGTCAAAGCTTTATCTGTACGAACCGCCGTTCATTATTAATGACAGCCGCAAACCTGTGTCGGCAGAATACATAGACCAATTGAATAAATTCGTCGAAACCGGCCAACGAAGTGAAGCGGTAGAATACTACATGACCGAAGCTGTCGGTATACCGACGGAATATATCGAATATATGAAAGCAGATCCATCTTGGAAGTCGATGGAAAGCATGGCTCATACGCTTGTCTATGACGGGATGATTATGGGCGAGACGCAGTCCGGAAAACCTCTGCCAACCGGTCGATGGGAAGGGAGTGTCCCTACCTTGGTCATGACAGGGGAAAACAGCGAATCACTTTTCCATGACGCGGCCAAGGCGCTAGCCGAACTATTACCTCTGGCTGAACACCATACGCTATCCGGACAAGATCATTCGGCAGTCATGATGGCTCCGGGCGTACTGGCGCAAGCAATCATTAATGATGATGTGAAAATGAAATAAGATCAATCATTTGGGAGGAGAAACCAATGACTGATCATAACTTACAAGATCAAGCGTATCCACCGCCAAGGCCAAACCCTGATCTTCGATCGCTTGATCGTTTGGTCGGTACCTGGCATATCAGCGGGGGCGCTGAAGGGATCAAGAGATTCGTGAGAAATGGAAAATGATAAGTCATAGTAACGTTTAAGCTCCTCTTCCGTAGGCATTAGGGGGAGCTTTTTGCTGCTTTTGGAAGCATTAATACACTGATTTGAACTTGAGATAAGGTATAATAACCCGTCAATTGTTCGTGCAAACGCCATTGACAAAACAAACTACTATGTGTTACTTTATAGCGGTAGTAAGTAACACTTCATACTAGTCACACAGAATAGCAAGGAGCGATTGTCTTGGAAAATCTTACGGAAATGCTCAAAGGAGTGCTTGAGGGCTGCGTCCTTGAAATTATAAGCCGCCAAGAATCCTACGGGTACGAAATCACACGGCGGCTGAACGCCCTCGGCTTTAAAGATGTTGTGGAGGGAACGGTATACACCATCCTGGTCCGTCTTGAAAAAAACAAGTTGGTGACGATCACCAAGAAACCCTCCGACATGGGACCGCCGCGAAAGTTTTTTGCGATCAACGACGCGGGGCGCGAAGAACTGCGGAGGTTCTGGGACAAATGGGAGTTCGTATCATCAAAAATAAACGAGTTAAAGGAGAAAGAATAATGAATTTTTGGGAAAAAATCACCGGCAGCGACATGACCAAGAAAATGAAAAGTTTTGAATCGCGAGCCTCAAAGCTGCCGGCTGATTATCAGGCGGCATGGAAACAAATTAATGCATGCCTTTGGCCGCGCTCCGATTTTTCCGGTCGCAACCTTATGCCAATTCTTGACGGTGTGCTTGGCCTCCTTGAAGAAACGGCGGCGGACGGTCAGCGTGTCCAAGAGGTGTTAGGTGACGATATCCAAGGTTTCTGTTCGGCGCTGGCCGGCGAAGAAGGGGCAAAGTCTTTTCGCGACAAGTGGCGCGAGCAACTCAATCATAATATCGCAAAAAAATTAGGCAAGTAGGAGTGGAGGATAACATGAGAATACGAGATATCATCGAAGGAAAAAAAGAGTGGCGGGCGCATGTGGCGCGTGTCAAAGCGCTCCCGCGAGATTATCAGATCGTTTATAAAGAGATCCAAAAATATCTCTTTAAGGTCGGCCCTATTGAGCTAACCGAAGTGCTCTCGGGGATTGTCGATCTTTTTGAAGAGGGCGCTGCCGTGGGAAAAGACGTGCTCGAAGTGACGGGGTGTGACGTAGCGGCATTCTGCGACGATCTAATCAAAGATTCCAAAACTTACGCTGATAATTATCAAGAATCTGTCGAGCAGGAAGTTAACAAGGCCATGCAAAAGGTGACGGATAAAACAAAGTAAAAGAGGGATGTCCGGATGGAAAAAGCAATTGAAGTCAAAGGTCTGCGAAAATCTTTCAAGCACGCAGATGTCCTAAAGGGTGTCGATCTTGAAGTGAAGCGAGGTGAGATTTTCGCCCTGCTTGGCTCGAACGGGGCGGGCAAGACGACGATGGTCAGAATCCTCACCACGCTGCTCGAACCGGACGGAGGCACCGCCACCGTAAACGGCTTTGACGTCGCGTCAAAGCCCGACCAAGTACGACAATCAATCAGTTTGACGGGACAATTTGCCGCCGTGGACGAGATATTGACCGGACGGGAAAAAGTGGTCATGATCGCCAAACTGCGGCATCTCAAAAATCCGCGCCAGGTTGCGGATCACATGCTTGAACGCTTCGGCCTGACAGAAGCTGCGGACCGCAAGGCCTCTACCTATTCGGGCGGTATGCGCCGCAGGCTCGACATCGCCCTAAGCCTGGTGGGTAATCCGCAGATCATTTTCCTCGACGAGCCGACCACAGGGCCTGACCCCGAGGCTCGCATCGAGGTTTGGAAGACCGTCAAGGAGCTTGCCGACGGCGGCACGACGATATTTCTAACCACTCAGTACTTGGATGAGGCCGAACAGCTTGCCGATCGAATTGCCATTTTGCATGAGGGTCGGATTATAACCAACGGCACGCTTAAGGAACTGAAAAAGCTGTTCCCGCCCGCAAAGGTGGAGTATGTGGAAAAACAACCTACCTTGGAAGAGATTTTCCTCGCAATCATCGGTAATAAGGAGGGGAAAAAATCATGACTAAATACTTTTTCAGCGACATGAGCGTTATGCTTGGACGTTCCATGCGTCATATTTTCCGCAGCATGGACACCATCATCACGGTCTGTATCACCCCGATCGCGATGATGCTGCTGTTTGTCTATGTGTTTGGCGGCGCAATCCAAACCGGTACGGATAACTATGTGAACTACTTGTTGCCCGGCATTCTGCTGATTGCGATTGCAAGCGGGATATCCTATACGGCTTACCGCCTGTTTATGGATAAGCAGCGGGGCATCATTGAGCGGTTCCACTCCATGCCGATTGCGCGTTCCGCCGTGCTGTGGGGGCATGTACTGACCTCGCTGGTATCTAATGTGATTTCCCTTGTGGTCATCATTCTCGTAGCGCTCATCATGGGTTTTCGCTCGTCCGTAGGAATTCTGCCATGGCTCGCCGTAACCGGTATTCTCGTGCTGTTTACGCTGGCTTTGACTTGGGTCGCGGCAATTGCCGGATTGTCCGGAAAATCGGTCGAAGGGGCGAGCGCATTTTCCTATCCGCTGATCTTCCTGCCGTTCATTAGCTCGGCCTTTGTGCCGACGGAGTCGATGCCGCCGGTCGTTCGCGCCTTTGCCGAAAACCAGCCGGTAACCTCGATCGTGGAAGCCATCCGTTCGCTACTGTCAGGTCAGCCGGTGGGCCATGAAATATGGGTCGCTCTTGCGTGGTGTGTTGGGATTTTGCTCGTAGCGTATTTTTTTGCGATGAGGGCGTATAAAAAGCGGGTGTAATAAACCCAAACCCTGTTAGCAGAGATATTGGACTCCATTTTGAGCAAAGATCATTATAGAGGTAAAGGCTACGATCAGATTCATTTAGACACAGCACTTTATAACGAAGTAGCGCGGAATCTGTATATAAAACATGGCTTCGAAGAGGTTGGGATTACAAGAAGCTATATGAATTTGTTCTAGGGACTTACATTTTTGAACAATTAGGATACAGAAACAGCATAAAGTGCAGTAAAAAAAGCACCTGGAAAATACGGTTGATACCGCACTCTCTCTGGTGCTTTTATTTGTATAAAGTTATTTCTGGTTGGCGGGGTACTCGGCAAGTTGATCTAAATCGAGGCCTCGCTGCAGCATAGGTAGAACAAGGTCGATTCAGCTCATTAGAGCGAACTGGAAGCCTTTTCGAGCAATTGACTTAAAAGACCGTAGTCCGGCGAGTCGCCTTCACGGATTTTCAACCATTTCCGTTCAGGCGGTCCTTCAAATTCTTTCGGTACTTCCAGCTCGGCAGCATTCATAATCATGAACGCAATAGCGTCTTTGGAAGGGGAAATCACCGCGGCGTAATGTCCGTTCTTAAGAAAATGCGGTTTCTTGTACTGGATACGTTCTTCGACCGCCGGAATGGTTTCATGAACCAATTCACGGAGCCGGTTGGATACCTCAACTTGCCATGGTTGACTGAGGTTTTCGATAAAAGAGGTTACATCAACATCTTTATTCAATCCGATACAGCTCCTTTGTCAGGAAATTATTTACATAAGGAAAATATACAACGATCCGAATCATTCTGTAAAGAAATATATGGAAGCCGATGTGTTTACTTTAGGTAAAGAAGCCTCGTTAGACCATAATTGGTTTAACAAAGCAAGATTGGGGAAGCATAAGCAGGAATTAAGCCAAAAGAAGAAGTATACCTAATGATAAAGACAATCTGAAACAGGAGGCTATCCATGTCTAAGCTTTTTTCATCCATAGATTTTAAAAGGGTTACACTGAAAAATCGTATAGTTATGTCTCCAATGTGCATGTATTCATCATTGGATAAGAACGGGATGATTACGCCTTTTCATTTATCCCATTATATTTCCCGTGCTGTTGGTCAAGTCGGACTAGTCATGGTAGAAGCAACAGCAGTCCAACCTGAAGGGCGAATCTCGGAACAGGATTTAGGGATATGGGATGAGGAGCATGTTCCCGGTTTAAAACAGCTCAATAAGGAAATTCATAGTTACGGAGCGAAATCGGGGATTCAACTCGCACATGCCGGAAGAAAAGCAGAATTGAACACTCCCATTTATGCACCATCGGCGCTGCCGTTTAATGAGACGTCAAGCAAACCCGTCGAGATGAGCGCTGAGGATATCAAAACGACGATTGAAGCTTTTAGAAACGGAGCCAGACGTGCGAAAGAAGCCGATTTTGATATTATCGAAATCCATGCCGCCCACGGTTATTTAGTCAATCAATTTTTATCGCCGCTCACCAATAAACGCGCGGATGAATATGGAGGCAGCAGAGAGAACCGCTACCATTTCCTGAGTAAAATTATCGAGGCAGTAAAAATGGAATGGGATGGTCCTCTTTTCGTACGCATCTCAGCCAATGAATATCATGAACAAGGAAATACAGAGGAGGACTTCATCTTTTTTGCATCCCGCATGAAAGAACAAGGGGTAGACTTAATTGATTGCAGCTCAGGCGCAGTTGTACCGGCACATGTTAAAACCTACCCCGGTTATCAGGTGAAGTACAGCGAAGTAATTAGAACTAAATCAGCGATTGCCACCGGGGCGGTCGGCTTAATCACCAGCGGCATCCAGGCGGAGGAGATATTACAAAATGAGCGGGCTGATCTCGTGTTCATTGGCAGGTCCTTATTAAGAAATCCATACTGGGCCAAGGCTGCGGCAGATGAATTAGGATATGATCTGGAGGCTCCCAAACAATACGAACGGGGGTGGAACTAACACAATAGCGGCCAATATGAATTGTTCAATGACACAAACAGGCACTAATAAGTTGATTCCATGTGCGGAGTATGGTAAATTTAGTTTATTCAGTAATGAAAGGGTGACCAGAAGCCGATGATCTACTAATCCTATCCGCTAAAGAAAATCTACTTTTCAGGTTTTCGGGATAGGGGAAGTGCGGGCTTTTATATATTAACATAGAGTGCGACTGCTTTTTTTGTATAGCAGAACGTCTTATTGTTTGTATGTATGCCTCCTATCCGTTAACCGGAAAGGGAGGTTTTTTTGTGGCTAATTTTGGATTAGATAATGATTTGAAAGGGGATAAATCTAATGAAAGGCACGATACGCGAATATGCAATCGCCGGATCAGATGCGGGACCGTATGGGATAACTACCGGAAAAGATGGAGCACTATGGTATACGGAACAAAAAGGGAATCGAATCGGACGAATAACAGGCAAGGGTGAAATGAAGTCATTTCCAATCCCAACACCGGATGCCGGTGCTATGACTATCGTTTCGGATCAATCTGGAGACTTGTGGTTTACGGAATATAAAGCAAATAAGATCGGGAGAATGTCGATGAACGGTCTTTTTGCAGAATATGAGCTTCCTTCGGCGAACTCTTCGCCTTATGGCATTACGGAAGGTCCTGATGGCGCAATATGGTTTACAGAAATGAACAGCGGCAGAATCGGGAGGATAACAAAATCCGGGGAAATAACGGAGTTTGACTTACCGAATCCAAAAGCCTTTCCTTCCTTTATTATTCAGGGGGCGGATGGAGCATTATGGTTTACACAGAATCAATATAATAAAATCGGTCGAATAACTACAGAAGGTGAAGTTAAGGAATACCCAATTCCAACTCCTAACTCTGGCCCAGTCGGCATTACAAGCGGACCTGACGGTGCGCTATGGTTTGTTCAGATTACCGGCAATAAAGTTGGAAGAATTACGACATCAGGTGAGATGAAGGAATATACTATACCTACGCCTGGCGCTCGTCCTCATGCCATCGTTTCCGGGAAGAAAGGGGATCTCTGGTTCACAGAATGGGGCGCAAATCAAATCGGTCGAATTACTACAGAAGGAGTTATTACGGAGTATGAAATACCGACAAAGAATGCAGAGCCTCATGGCATTGCGGTTTGTGCCGAAGGAAATGTTTGGTTCGCCGAAGAGTGTGATCAGATTGCTTGTTTATTATTTTCGGAATAAATTTGATCGCGAGCAGGCTACAGTTGTAGTCTGCTTCTCGTATTTATAAACCTGAAGTCATTATTTGATTGGGATAAAAATAAGTTATTTAGCTGGTTTTATATGGTAATGTTAATGTATACTAATTCCGAAATTAATAGGCGGTGAGTAAAAATGAGAAACATTTTTACCAAGAAATGGCACAGAAAAATGCAAGTTGCTGGCTTTTTGACCTTTCATGAGACGAAAGAGGATTGGGATAATGATGTAGCTTGGTACGAAGCAGAGGGAAGAAATTTTGAAGAGGAATGCAGGAGGGATTTAGAGCATTATAAGCGTGATTTATTAGAATTTCTTCCAGAGTCATTTCACCCTTATATACATGACGGAACCATTAGAAGTCAATTTCCTTCACCAGAGCTTAGAGCAATGGCGGAACAATGGAAAAAGGAATACGACGAACATAATAGGAGTCAATATAGCGAGTATCGGAGCCGCTTTTTATCAATACAAGGTAGGCTTCCTAAGAATGTCGTTCAATTGTATGAGAAGTCTTTACATGATGCTAGAGTATTATCCTTTGAAATCCCTAATAAGGACACTTTTAGTATGGTTTTAGATTGCAGCGGAGCATTTCATTATTACACTGACATTAGATTAACATTTAAAGGTGTCGATATCGATTCGTTGAACATATCGGAAGTATTCGTAGGTAGTTCTTGGATATATGATGAAGTTTATTTAGCAAATACAGGATTTGAGCTTCATGTTTTATTGGAAAGTCCTTTAGGGGAATTGACCATCACGGCGCAAGACATAGAAATTGAAATTTTGGATAGATGAAGAAAATGGTAGACCAGACAAATAAAAGAAATAAAACTATTGAGTCCGATAATGTATATTATGTAAACTAAATAGAGAATGTGAGACGCGTACCAATTTCGAGTTTCAACTGATCTTTAAGCTCGCCGCCACTACCGGAATACGTCGGCAAGAGCCTGTGGATTTGACTTGGGAGCAAATCGATCCAGCAGCCGGGCTGCTGCCCCTCCATGAAATCGTCATTCCGCTCATTGAGAGATATCGTACTTTGCTTGATGAGGTCGCGTTTTAAAGAACCGGTATTTGTAAACGGGTTCGGCCACGCGATCGATCCCGCGGGGCCTTCACCGCATTTTTAAATGGGAACTGATTAAGCGGGTTTGCCGCAGCATCGCTATTCCCTTCACCATCTGCGGCATACGTTCAGCACGTTGCTGCTGCAAACGAGACAAGCGTCCGTACACTGCAGGAACCGCTTGTCTCTCGCAACGAAGTCCATTTCATTTACATGCACTTCGATCTGGAGCAATTGCTGCGCTGCTTACCTAATAGATCGCTGCTCGGTTTAGGGCAGCGATCTATTGACCATCTTACGCACAAAATACGTTTTTTGTGTATATAGTTAATGATATTAATAATCAACACTTTACAGGAACTAATGTTCCTATTACAATAATTAATGTGGTTAACTATATATTGGAGGTGTGTTGCTATGAACGTTATCAAGGCTCAAGACTTACATTTATTGGAGCGGCGGCTCCCCCTGTTTCCCTGGTATGTCGAGCAATATATCCAGCACAAGCTTGCTGATCTCTCCCCTTCCACCCTTTTGGAATATACACGGGATTTCGAAATGTTCTTTCACTGGATGATTCAGGAAGGCCTCTGTTCTGCCCTTTCTATGGATCAGATCACCCTATTCGATCTCGAACAGCTAAATTTGCAAAATATCGACACATACAAGCTTCATCTGCAGCTTCGAAACCAGAACAGCAAGGTGACACGTGAGCGTAAAGTCGCTTCCCTCAAGTCATTGTTCCATTATTTAAGCCAGATTGCCGAGGATGACGACCACTATCCCCTTTTAAAGCGAAATGTCATGGCAAAACTAAAAACACAACGGCTCACCAATGCGAAACTGATGGCAAGCCGGTTGCACGGCAAGATTCTAGAAGACGATACGGAGATTCATGACTTCTGCGCATTCATTGCGCGTGATTGCATTACTCAAATCTCCGACAACCCGCAAGCGCTCCATTATTATCAAATGAACAGAGTTCGGGACACAGCAATTGTCACCCTCATTTTAGCCTCTGGTATGCGCGTTTCCGAGGTTGTAAACCTGGATATCGATGACATCGATGTAACGAAAAAAGTAGCGCACATTTACCGTAAAGGCAGCAAGGATCCGGGCATCAAACAGAGCATATTTTTTACGGAAACCGGTAAAGAAGCTCTGGTGCAATATTTGCAAATGCGTTCTATCGTTTACCCTCATGATCGAACGGAAAAAGCATTGTTTTTGGCCATTCCTAGAGGTGCCTCGCAAGCCAAACGTATGTCAAAACGCGCCATTCAACAAATGGTGAGCAAATATGCTGCTGCATTCGGCAAGCCGATGCTCACGGTACATAAGCTCCGGCACTCGTTTGCGACAAGCTATTATTTAAAGAATGATATTTATAAAACGCAGCGGCAACTAGGTCACGCAAGCACGGACACAACGGAGCTGTATGCACAGCTCACTGATAAAACGATGGAAGCGGCCATCAATCGTTTATGATGATGAAATTGCCATGGGCTCTTCCCTGCTGCTATTACTACATCTAAACAAGTGCCCCGTTTTCAATTAATGTTACAAGGGCTCGATCAGACGTTTGGGGGTCCCGCCAACAAAACGCGGAATACGTACGCTAAGTGAAGATTTGATCAAACAAGCCGGAATTTCCGAACGTTAAGGAAATCCGGCTCGTTTTTATTCTTCTGGTGAAGGATGTATAAGTGGAAGTAGTCAATTACGTGCACCGCATCCCTGCAACTCATTATTATTCCGGCAAATTCCCTGATCTCGTTCCTGCTTCATAAGAAGGGGTGATGTTGTCGTACATCAAGTGTAAGGTCATCCCTGTCGCAGCATGGTCCAAGTTATGGCAGTGATCCATCCACATTCCAGGATTGTCCGCGATAAATGCCACCTCATAAGTCTCACCTGCATAGACATTTAACGTGTCGGTCATCCAAGGCGTCCTTACTTTCTTGCCGTTCTTCTTCAATAACGTCATATGATGCCCGTGAAGGTTTGTTGAATGGAATGCAGCCTTGTGTACTGCCGCTCGATTTGTTAAATCCTCAGTACCCTTGATATGTCTTGCCTTAAATTTTTCTGGCAATGTAACTGGGAAAGGGCAATTATCCAATGAAATTTTCGTGAGGACTTCAGGAGTTTCTGCTATTGGAATGGGACTCCGCTTCTAGGACAGTTACTCTTTGTTCATTGGTTTCGGTCATTCTATCAAACCAATCAATAACATCAGGATAGCTGGGGTCAATTTGATAGGTTACAGGAAGTCTAATCCATCCCCATGCTACTGCTTATTATCAATTTCCCAAATTGCATTAATCCAATTATCCTCGCTCCCAACGTGTCGATGACGCTGCTAAGCTAAATCACCTTTTGTGAGTTGCTGCATACGTTTTAAATCACTAGAATCCTTATACGTTCGAATTACAGGTCTACTTATACTCATTGATCTATTCCCCTCGATTCTTTAGATTTGCATAACCAATGTTTTTAAATGCTCCGCTTCCAATTTCATCCATTATACTTCAATTCGCCGCGACACTCGCCTGCGGAATAGTACCGATTTCTAAGATCTACATATTTCTCATCTCATGGATTTTTTGCAAGGCATTAAGGTGCATTGATTTATCTTCGGGCGACTCAGCGAATTTATACCATTCTACAAGCCTGTAGCCGAACATAACAAGGATAATGTCATAGATACAATGGTCGGAGATATGGGACACATCCGCATATTCCGAAAAACCTCTGTAATACGCCGGAATGCATTTTTGGTAGTATTCAATCATATGACGGACGTCTGCTTCATCCGTTATTAAACTCGCGATATCCTCGCCCATATACCCCCATCCGGCGGTATCCCAATCGATAAGTACGATTTTACTGTCCGAATAGAATATGTTTGCCACCCAAAAATCTCTGTGGCAAAGCACTATTGGCAGCTTTTCAATGCGTCTGAATATTTCGTCCGCGTGGTTATCTATGTCTATGAGCATTTTACATAGGTGCTTCGGAATTTCGCAGTCATCGGAGCGTACATAATCATACAAAACATTCCATGACCGATACCGCAGATAGTAGTTTTTCATAAACTCAACCTTGCTTAAACTGGACAGATTCTGCAATACTTTCGGCCGTTCAGTATACAACCTGCCTTGAAATCGCCCCAATTCCTCGGCTATACGTTCATAAATTTCCGAGGTCAGATTTAAGCCTGATACACCATCAATATATTCCATCCACAGTTGAATCTCATCGCCATTTATTTCGGCGTGATAACACTCCGGACAACGGAACGAATCGAAGAACAACTTTTGGAAATCTGATGCGTAGAGGTCGTATTCCCTTCGCCATGATTCCGGATCACCGTAACGCTCAAATTTTTTCTGTGTTTTCCAAACCATCTTATACGGCAGATTTTCACCATCGGAAGTTTCAACCATGCCTGTTACAAGCCAAACATCTCCTACTGTCCCGCCTTGCAGCTCTTTAAGTTGATAATCCGCGCGGATTATCGTCTTGTCGAGCATTTTACCCAAAGCAAGCGCCAGTATTTCGGGCTTTACAATCCTTTCATTATGGTTGTTCATTTCTTGTACCCTCCGTTTTTACCCTTATGTCGCATGGCAATCGATTTTTGCCACGCCCGTTTATCCATTAGATACCCCGATTTATCATCCACAAACTTGTTTTCCCGCTTCTGTACAAGGTAACGCTCCCATTGCTCTGGCGCCAATGTTCCATCGGCAAGGGCGGCAAGGACTGCGCAGCCCGGCTCCGTCTGATGACGGCAGTCATTGAAGCGACACTGTGTGAATAATTCCTCCACATCGTTAAATCCCGCGCTGATCCCGTCGTCCGCACCGAACAGCCCAAGTTCACGCATACCCGGCGTATCAATAACCATCGCGCCGGAAGGGAGCATGAAAAGCTGGCGATGCGTCGTTGTGTGCCGGCCCCGGCTGTCGGCCTCGCGGATAGCATTGACAGTCATCACTTCCTGATTCATCAGGGCGTTTAGCAGCGAGGATTTTCCCACGCCGGACATGCCGAGGAATACCACGGTTTTCCCTGGTTGCAGATATTCACTCAACCCGTCTAAACCACTCCCGGTGTGACTGGAAACTGCGTGTACCGGCACATCAGGAGCGGCTTTCTGAACCTCGGCTAACGGTGCGCTGAAATCCGGGGCCAGGTCAGCTTTTGTTAAGATTACGACAGGCTGGCCGCCGCTCTGCCGTGTCTGCGTCAGGTAGCGCATGATGCGGCTGACCTTGAAATCCCAGTTTAGGGACGTCACGATAAATACGTAATCAAAATTCGTTGCTACGACTTGCTCCAATATGGTTTTGACATACCCTGCCGAGTGTCCCGAATAGTCAGCGCGAGAAAATTTCGAGCGGCGAGGCAGCAATTTGGCAATGCGCGAAGCGCCGTTTTCGTTGTATTGTAGAAATACAAAATCGCCAACGCACGGAAAATCTTCCCGAGTCCCCGCAGTGTGGTAGAACGAGCCCTTCAATACAGCCTTCACTTCTCCGTGTTCGGTGATGACGGTATATTGCTCTCGCTGTAGTTCCGTAACCCTTCCGGGTATTAAGCCTATCGGCGGCGTTTCGGCTTCAATATAGCCGTATTGTTTCAAATCAATCATTGGACCTATCCTCTCCTAGAAATTAAAGTTGTTTTTGGGCATAAAAATACCGCGAACAAGCAGCCTCCTAAGAAGCTGCTGTTTCGCGGCGAAAAGCCAAGAGTCGGCTTATAATCAAAAAAGGATACGACCTTCATCGTATCCGGGTTGCATGGACGAGCAGTTGCCGAAGGCAACGACCATCCCGCTAACAGCAGTATTCACGAAAGGTTACTGTTTATGGCATAGCAAACAAACACGGGAGACGGTGATATTCCCGGTTACTCTCATTCCAAGCTATAATAAAGATTGGAATATACTATGCCCGATATTCGGTTAAGTTAAAACCACCAATACCATATAAGCAGTCATTAAAAACATCTCCTTTCGCGGGAAAAAGCTGGAATACAATCTCACTTCTATAGTGTGGCATAACCCTTTATAAGACATCAATAGAAAATTTGATTATAAGCAAAGTTTATCAGCCAGCTACCTCTTCACATGGCGTTCCGCCAACTAACGTATTCAGCCATTACAATATTTCGATATACCCTTCGGTTCCATGCACGCGAATTCGTTCCCCATCTTTTATCCGTTTGGTAGCATTCTCCACTCCGACAACGGCCGGTAAGCCATATTCACGTGCGATTACTGCGCCATGGGTCATCAGTCCGCCAACTTCGGTGACCAGGCCTTTGATGGATACGAACAATGGTGTCCAGCTGGGGTCCGTAAAGGTGGTGACTAATATATCTCCTTCTTCCAGATCGGCGTCTTCCATGTTTAAGATGACACGCGCCCTTCCCTCTGCAACTCCGGAAGAAACAGGCAGACCTACAATCGCTCCGGCCGGGAGATTTTCTCGTTTGTATTTACCCAGGATGATCTCACCATCGGACGTGATCACACGAGGCGGAGTTAGTTTTTCATATAATTTGTACTCGTCTTTTCGTTGGCTGATGATCTGTCTAATCGCAAGCCCTGCTTGCTGCTCGACCATGCAACCCGGGTCATCCGGTTTCTTTGTGCGTACGGCTTCGTGAAGTTCTTCAAAAGTGAGATAATATATATCTTCTTTGTCATGAATAACGCCCGCTTGTACAAGCTGTTCGGCCTCTTTCATTAAAGCCTGCTTATAAACGTAGTAGCGATGGACCATGGCGTATTTCGGATATTCCCGATACCCGATAAAATTCCGAATTAGGTCGATCTTTTCTTTGGTTTCTTTTGCTTTTTGTTCCCCATCCGGTAATTGCTTCAATCGATCCAATAACTCTTGTTCTTTTTTCAATGCTTCCTGCCGCCCTTGCTCAAATTTCCGTTTGCTGGCATTAGGACCAAAGTTTTTGATGTTACTGAGAATCAATGGGATAAGCGTAATCGGTTTTTCGCTCCATCGAGTTCTGGTGATATCGATTTCTCCGGTACATCGCATGCCGTATTTATCGAGAAAAGCAAAGATAGCGTCTCGGGTTTCCTTTCCGCCATTGAATTTCATCAGTTCATCCAAAAAGTGATCATCTTTTGCATGTTGTAAATATTCAATGACTTCCGGATAAGGACGAATCACATCGGCAACATCCAATAGCGCCAGACCCATTTCCGAAGTAATATTGCCCGATACAGATTGAGAAAGCGTATCTGCCGCGTTTTGTTCACCCAACCACTCGTTCATTTTTTCATTGATCCATGATGATGCATCCATAGCAGCTATAATCACACCCAAACTTTGTGGGTCGGATAACATCTTCGTTAATTGCTGGATATCTTCTTGAATAAAATCGAATAAATCCGATCCGGATTTCGTTTGGATATTTTGTTTTAACGCCTCGATCGATGTTTGACTACGCTGAATCAAATCAGAAACGATGGTCGGATCGATTTCGAGTTGTGCTTGAGAACCCGCAGGCGGTATAGCTTCTTTGCTTTTACCGGCACTCTGTTCTTTGTCACTTGGTAATGATTTTATAAAATCTCCTCGCTCGATGACGGTCATCAGTGCGTCTTTGATGAGCGGATCGGATTGTCCCAGATTATTTAATACCATTTCTCTGCTAGCAGGTGAAGCCAGCATAGGTGTTACATCAACAAACAACCTTCCGCCAGCGTTACGCATGGGGGCACGAGTCGTTAACAGCCAAAAAGATAATCCCAATGGCTTTATGGGGTCTGTCATCATTTGTTGGTGACCGACGGAGACATAGACGTGATTTTCCTGATCATTGGCTTCAGGGATGGGGTATAAAGTCGTAATTGGCCGACTCTGGACAATGTAAAAGGTATTATCAACCAAACACCATTCGATATCTTGGGGCTGGCCGAAATAAGCTTCGATCTGTCTGCCGAGGCGTGCCAGTTGCAAAATTTGCTCATCAGTAAGTGTTTGAATCTTTTGCTGGACGGGATCGATTTGCTTTGTCTCTGTTCCGCCTTCTTTTCGTGCATAGATAGCCAAATCTTTAGTTGCAATCCTCTTATCGATGATTTCCCCTTCCCGTACTTTATAACAATCGGCGGATACCAAGCCGGAGACCAGTGCTTCTCCAAGTCCAAAGCCGGCATCGATGGATAGCAGCTTTCGGTTGGAGGTGATTGGATCAGCGGTAAATAAAATCCCCGAGGCCTGCGGGAAAACCATCCTTTGAATGATAACGGATAAATAAACTTGACGATGATCAAATCCATGTTGCATACGGTAGATTACCGCGCGATCCGTAAATAAGGAAGCCCAGCATTTGCGGATATGCTGCAAGATGGATTCTTTGCCGATAATATTTAAATAGGTGTCTTGTTGACCCGCAAATGAGGCATGCGGCAGATCTTCGGCCGTCGCGCTCGAACGCACGGCATAAGCCTGTTCCTCGCCAAATTGGGAGAGATAATGAGTAACGGCTTTCACGACGTCAGAAGGAATTTCGGCTTCCATAATAATTTGCCTGATCTTCCTGCTGGTTCCAGCAATATCGTCTCGATCTTCTGCTTTTAGCATGGTTAGTCGATTCAACAAAGAATGATAGGTTTCGTTTTGTTCGATGGCTCTTTGATACCCCACGGTTGTCACACAAAATCCTTCGGGTACTTGTATCCCCTCAATTTTTGATAATTCCCCTAAATTTAAACCCTTTCCGCCTACAAGCAAAATCTGCGTTTTGTCGATTTCCTGGAAGCCGAGAACCAACGAACTCATCAACATCTCTCCTTAAATTAGATTGAAAAAAAACATTTGACAAGAGTTTTTCGGCATGTTATACTTAAAGTGTAAGATAAGACAATTATACCTATATCTCTTGTCGCAGTCGTGATCTGATTATATCATCATGTCTGTTTTTTTGCAATACAAAAGAACCTGGATCGTTTGATCAGGTTCTTTTTTGGTTTCCGCTATCATTTTCCAGATTCTAAAATCTCGTAGTTTTTTAACGGCATACCGATATATTCGCGGAAGTATGCACCTGTGTTTCCCTTAGTATTCACCTTTAATGACGAAAAACGATCCCCGAATTGTTCCGGCTAGTTTAGACTTCTGCCTGGCAAACTTAAACTTCTTCTCCTCCAACTCCTTGGGGACCTCCATCCCCTCAGAAAGCTTAAAACCAACGGCCCGCTTCTTCGGGTCATCAACCGTATACATGACATTGAGTCCAAGACCATCCTCGTAAAAAACGAAGGTCCACTGGATATTTTCCACTTGAAAACGCGACGTTTCCAAAGGCTTGGCCGCAAACTCAATGTCACGTTCTTCTTTCAAAATTCGGTTTACATAATCTAGGGTTTCCTGGCTTTCGCTGGCTGGTACAACCGTAAATTCATGCTTATATTTGTTCATAAAGTAACGGGCTTCATTAGCTCGCAAACCGGCAAGCGCTTCTGCTACGGGTGAAGACTCTAAACCAACCGTAGACACGTTTTTAAAGTCAACGATATAGGACATTCTCATCCCTCCAAAAAGTTTTATAAGCGTTGTTCCTAGAGCCTGCTTCGAGCATAAATCGCACGGAAGCAGACTCTAACCCCTGTTTTAAAATATAAGAAAGTATAAGTTTTCATCTATACCTGTTCTTACCACATTAGAAAGTTTAAGTTCATTAAAGCATTAAAATGGAACAAACTTTCTAATTGGCATAAAAAGCTACCTTTAAAACCGGGTTATTCGTCTTCGAAGAGGCTCCGTTAGGAGCTTTTTTTATATTTCATCGGTAAACGCGCCCGTCCTAAGGACGGAGATAGCCGTTTATCCTTATTTCCTAACAACGGGAATCCACATTTCACCATATACTAAGCCGTCTCTCTGCCCCATCTCAACCGTTGCATTTGGCCCGCCAACATAGGCAATATTCTGTGCTTCCGGCAGGACTTGTCCGAAGGCAATGCCGGTAAGCATATTACTCAACTCTTCAGCCGTCTTCCCTTCCCCTTTTACAACCAGGTATTCTCCTTTAGGAAATTGAATAACTCTTGTTGCTTCTGGTAGCGAGGCCTCTGTCATGACGCCGGCATAATACATCATCTTGTTATTCACCGCTTCATTTACGGCAAAAATGTAGTCATTGGCGGCTACGGCCTTTAGAGTGTCAAGCCTTCCATCTTGTTTCACAGCTTCCCAAAAGTCTGCTTTCTCCTTGTTTATGCCGACATAGTCCGTGTAATCGCTCTGAAGCTCAATTCCAATTCCTAAAACGATAAAGCTGTCTTTTTCCTCAAGCGTAAAATTCGCCATATTCAAAACCTTCCCTTTTATAAAATTTATCAAATGATTTATCTTTTCACTTGATGGGTTTATAATAACTTTAAATCATGTCAAAAAATGATACTGTTTAGGGGGGCCCGATGAAAAAAGTTGAACGGATAAATGTCATCATGCGGTATATCAACAACCGCGCCCACTTTACCATTTCTGAAATCATGCGAGAATTTAATATCTCTCGTTCGACAGCTATTCGAGATATCCGAGAAATTGAAGCTATGGGGATGCCGCTTGTCGCGGAAGTTGGAAGAGATGGGGGTTATTTTGTCATGAACAACTCGGTCCTCCCCACGGTCCGCTTTACCGATAATGAAATTAAAGCACTGTTTATTGCCTTTATGGCCACTAGAAATCAGCAGCTCCCTTATCTGAAGAGCCGTCAGTCTTTAGCTGAAAAATTATTAGGTCTCATCTCGGAAAACCAGCAAGATGACCTTGTTCTATTAAATCAAATCTTGCTGTTTGAAGGGACCAACCCCAATAATCCCGACCTGCTTGATTTGTCAGACCTGCCCCATCCTATGTTAGAAAAATTGATCCAAATCCTTCTTGTGGACAGCTATTTATTGGTTTCCGTTAAAGAAGGGAAGGATACAAAGTCTTATCCCATTTATCTCTTGCACCTTTATCGTGAAAAAAGCCTATGGCAAATTGAAGGCTTTGACTTAGAGGAAGAAAAACGGCGGATCATTCCGGTCGACAATCTCACCGATGTAAAACCATACCCTACGAAAAAAAGATTAAGTAAGAAAAAGATTTTAGAAAAACTACGCAAGCAGGAAGAAGTCATCAACCTTGTTCTGGAGCTTGGTCCAAAGGCGATTGCCCAGTTCAAAAAATACCATCCTTTAAAGCTTTCCATTTCCTATACGAATCCTTACCAAACCACAGCCATCTTAAAGACTTTTATCCATGTTGATCATCCAGAAGAATTAACTGAAATCACCAATTGGCTGCTGTTCCTGGGTGAAGATATCAAGGTCAGGGAGACCCCGGAAGAAGTCATAGCAGGTTTAAAAGAGAGATTAAGCTTATTTTAAACCACAACCAATGCAAATGACCCTAGCAACGCATGGAAATTCCCGGACAACTGAAAATATCCGGGTTTCCTCTCTTCCCGATCCAAAGTAGAGCAGGAGTCGTTATTTTAGTAATCTAATGGATTAAACGAAAAATGAAAAGTTCTGGATTGTTTACCTCCTATTTTTTTGTAAAAACTTATAGCATGTTGGTCAACTCCATCAGCTTGTACAAACAAATCCTCGATGTTCTTCGACTTACATAACATAATTATTTCATTAACTAACCTACTTCCAATCCCTTTACGCTGATACTCTTTATTAACAGCTAAATCATATATATACATGGAAGATCCTTCACGATCATACATCTCTAATTCGTATGCGGTTAATCCTCCTATAATCCTGTTATCGATCTGAGCTACAATACATACAAATTTGAGATTATTCAACAGATTCCCGATGTTCTTCGTATTTACATATGTCAAACTTGGTGATTCAAATTCTTCGTTAAACAATAGCACCAAATCAGAAAACTGCGAATCGTCTCCGCTTTTTAATCTTCTATACTTGACACCTATTATATCCATTTAGATTCACCCCTCCTACGTTGATCCGTGTTCAAAAGAACCTCCTCAAATGATCGCATAATTGGATTTACTTATTTAAATCTATCACAATATCATGAGTAATCACCTAACGAAAGCAATTCGTCATGCCGGCCTTATCCAACTAACTACCGGGCACCATTTGTCAGATAATCTTTAGAAATAAAGGTAGATTTTCTAAACAACAGAAATCAATATTGACAATTACTGAATATATGAGTTAATTTGTTTCAACGAGCATTGTTATTTTCTGGGGAAATCATCTTTCACCAAGTTATTATTACTACTTGGCGTTTAAAAAGGGAGGTATCCCGGATCTTGAGAAAAAAATTGATATTTATTTCTCTTCTGCTGGCAACGATGATTTTAGCGATCATTATATATTACTATCCGAAGCAGCAATCACTTACTTTTGAAGGTGTAATGTTTCAATTAGGTGAAGATAATAGTGATCATGTCAAACAGGTGACTATAAATATTAATGGGAAAGTTCAAAGAAATATTGTCGGAATAAAAACATTTAAAGGATTTATCGATATTGAGGGCGAAACTATACCTGTTCCTGAACAGCAAAGGGAGCTAGAACTTCGCCTTGGAAAATATGGAGAAGCAATCATTGTTTATACATACATTGTAAACGGAGTACCGAACACCTATTCCTATGGTGGAATATTTGTTAATAATAATTTCAGCAAGATAGCTATTTGGAAAAATGATTCTAACGGATACTGGGATGTTAATAATGGCTTTATGATTTCAGCACCGGCCAATAATAGGAAGGAAGCACTTGGTGTAGCAAACGAGCTTATGGAAAAATATTTGAAGGGTTACCCATTAAAATAATAGTTACTCCATCGACTAAAGCTTAGGGCTGCCATTCGGCAGCCCTGTAATTCTGTAATCCACAAGCCAATGGTTAAAAGAAAACTAATTGCCTGGCAGTTGGATGGCTCGCCATCCGTCTACATCGCATTGGCCATACCGATTATTTCCCACGGCCACCACCGTGCCATCCGATTTAAGGCCGAGAGTATGAGCGCAACCCGCCGCTACCGCTACGATATCGCGCCAGCTACTTACATTGCATTGGCCATGCTCATTCCAACCCACAGCGATCACAGAACCGTCCGATTTAAGGCCGATGGTATGATTACTACCCGCCGCTATCGCCACAATACCTCGCCAGCCGCTTACATCGCATTGGCCTTGCTTATTCCAACCTACAGCCGTCACCGTACCGTCCGATTTAAGTCCGACGGTATGCCAGTCACCCGCCGCTACCGCCACCATATCACGCCAGCCGCTTACATTGCATTGGCCTTCATTATTTCGACCCACAGCCACCACCGTGCCATCCGATTTAAGCCCGACGGTACGACGCCACCCTGCCGCGACCGCTACAATATCGCGCCAGCCGTTTACATTGCATTGGTCATGCTTATTCCAACCTACAGCCACCACAGAACCGTCCGATTTAAGCCCGATGGTATGAGCATTGCCTGTGTTTGTCGCCATATGAACATTACCAGCCGCAACCGCCACCATATCGTGCCAGCCGCTTACATTACATTCGCCATGTTTATTATTTCCCACAGCCACCACCGTGCCGTCAGATTTAAGACCAACGGTATGACGACAACCCGCCGCTATGGTAGCTTTAGGCCATCGTTTCCCCTTTAACGCCGCTTCTTTCGGTGTAATGCAATCCATGTCTGACCTCCTTGCCGAACAGTCTGCTATCGTACCATGTCATTGGAATATAAGTGATATCATTATAAACCAACATTGGATATTTGCGGAATTGATTTTTCACCACTTGTTCGCGAACCCTCCTTGGAGGGCGTTGCTGCGGGCGCGACTCCCATTACCGACGCCATGTCGAACCCGACTTTCCGAGAGGCCAAAAAACATTCGAAACCTCCTCCGCTGGTCGAGGTCCAAAACGACTTTTCCCGGTTTAAGGTCCACCACGGTTCAAGTTTATGGGAACTTGCCTCCCTACAGGTGTTTTCTTGTTTTCAGATAACGCCGTAACTTGCGAACAACGTAATTCGCGTCCGGCCCCACCCCTCTTAATGTGGCGGAAGCAAACGAACGCTGTCCTTCCAATCCGACATAATACAGTCCCGGAACGGAAAGGCTGATTCCTGCTGTCTGTAGCGGTTTCCCCTCGGCGTCAAGCGCCCCGATAGGCTGAAGGTAAGACAGATTGGGACGATATCCGGTCGCAAAGATGACGGTCTGTATCGGTTCTTTCATTCCGTCAGGCCAGACGACGCCTTCCGAGTAAAAAGAGGTAAACATGGTCCGTTGATCCGGCTTTCCAGCCTTTAATCTTGCTTTGTAATCGTCCAAATCGGCAACGGAACTCGGATTTGGAGGCTTTTTGCCAAATCGCCAGAATGGAAAGGTATCCAAGCCGACGGCTCTGATCCAAAAATGCAGATCAACTCCCAACACTTTTGTTTTCGTAAGCTGAACGGGCCGAAGAACGGCGAGCGATGTATGGCTGTTGTCGGCAAGCTCTACCGCAATTTGAACCGCAGAATTTCCTCGCCCGACGACCACCACTCGTTGCCCCCGATAACGATACGGATTTCGATACGCTGAAGAGTGGAGGACTTCCCCTTGAAAGGCTTCCCTTCCGCTTATTGCTGGCGTATAAGGATTATGAAACGAGCCTGTCGCATTGATGATCGTTTGCGCATGATATTCGTCTCCTGCTGCCGTTCGGATCGAAAAGCCGTTCTCGCTATTCTCCACGGCAACAACCTTCTGGTTAGTCCGGATCGGTAAGTCAAAGCGCTCGGCATACTCCTTTAGATACTGAATCACTTCATTTCGTAATGGATAGTGGGTTGCAGCTCCGGGTATCTTCATGCCCGGCAATGATGATAACCGAGCTGGCGAAAACAGCTTTAGACTATCGTAGTAATGTGGCCAAGAACCGGTTGCTTGCTCGCCTGCTTCCAGGATCATAAATTTCAACCCGTTCTTCTTCAAATAATATCCGGAAGCAAGACCGGCTTGCCCCCCTCCGATAACAATTGCATCTAAAACCGGTGTCATTCCAAGTCCTCCTCAAATTATTTGCAAATTGCAAGTTTTTTTGAAAAAAAGATCACCCACTAGGGGTTGAGCAGCATTGGCCCGATTTCGCCATTGCTTCATTCAAAAGCTTGATTGAGTGAATGACGGTTTCTTTTTCAAAATCGTTCATGTGTGAGAAAATTTCGTTTAAATATTCGTTCATTTGCCGGTCAATCGACGCCGCAACATATTTGCCTTCCGTTGTTAAGGAGAGCAGATTCACCCTCCGGTCGTCCGGATCGGGCGTTTTTTTCACCAATTTTATTTTAATTAACGATTGGACTTGTCGGCTGAATGTCGTTATATCTGTCCCTAATGCTTCTGCTACTTGCTGCATGGAGGGCTTATGCTGACGATCAATTTCGTAAAGGATATGGCTTTGAATTAAGGAGATATCAAAGCCACCGGCGGAACAGCAGTTTTTATTCATAAAGCCAAAGCGACGAGTCATGATTTGAAATAGTTCACGTACATTTTCCACGATGCTTCACCTCATGAAACAGTTATATCGCATTTATTTGCAAATTGCAATTATTTAGTTTACCTTAGTCTCAGAAAATCGGTTGTGAGAGTATGATAATTTTTGTATTGACTTTTTCTCATATACAAATAACAATATGGTTATATGGTTTATAACTGCTGGGGTGATATTCATGTCAATGGAATTTGAAAAAATAGCGGATATTTTTAAAGCCCTCGCCGATCCGACAAGGCTGAAAATCTTATCCTTGCTTCGTACTCGTGATTGCTGCGTGTGCGAACTGGTTCCCATCTTTAAAATTTCCCAGCCAGCCATTTCTAAACATGTAAGCCGTCTAAAAACGGCCGAACTGGTCCGCGAAACGCGAAAGGGGCAGTGGGTGTTCTATTCGATTAACGAGAAGCGGTTAGAGGAAATTGGTTATGCTCTTTCCCATTTGCCTGATCTAACCGAGGAACTGCGGAAATTGGAGCAGCAAGGGCTGACGGTTACATGCGAGTAAAGGAGTGTACAGCAAGTGAGCAAACAAGAGAAAAAGCGCCTCTCTTTTCTGGACCGCTATTTGACGTTATGGATTTTTGTTGCGATGGCGCTAGGGATTGGGCTGGGCTATGTATTTCCTAACTTGATCGCCGCTTTGAATGAATTTCAAGTCGGAACTACATCGATACCGATTGCGCTTGGCCTCATATTAATGATGTATCCGCCGCTAGCGAAGGTACGATATGAAGAAATCGGCCGTGTCTTCCGAAACGGCAAGGTGTTAACTATTTCATTGATTCAAAACTGGCTCATTGGCCCGATCTTAATGTTTTTCTTAGCTATTATTTTTCTCCAAGGTTACCCTGAATATATGGTTGGACTGATTATGATCGGTCTTGCCCGCTGTATTGCAATGGTTATTGTTTGGAACGATTTGTGTAGAGGGGATACCGAATATGCGGCGGGACTCGTTGCTTTCAACTCGATCTTTCAAGTTTTGTTTTATTCTGTCTATACCTATATCTTTGTTACGATTTTGCCGGGGTGGTTCGGTTTGGAAGGCGTCGTCGTCGATATTACGATGGCCGAAGTCGCCAAGAGCGTGTTTATTTATTTAGGAATACCGTTTCTGGCCGGGATGATTACTCGCTATTCGCTTGTAAAAGCAAAAGGGCGGTCCTGGTACGAAACCGTCTTTATTCCGAAAATAAGTCCCATTACACTGATTGCTTTATTGTTTACGATCATAGTCATGTTCTCGCTTAAAGGCGAAATGATTATCCAATTGCCTTTGGATGTCGTGAGGATCGCGATTCCGCTCCTGATTTACTTTGTCGTCATGTTCCTGATTTCGTTTTTCATGGGCAAGAAAGCCGGAGCTGGTTATCCGGTGACTTCTACACTGGCAATTACCGCCTCGGGAAATAACTTCGAGCTGGCGATTGCCGTTGCCGTCGGGGTGTTTGGTATTCATTCCGGCGCGGCATTTGCGGCCGTCATCGGTCCTCTTGTAGAAGTCCCCGTGATGATTGCCTTAGTCAACGTCGCGCTTCGATTTCAGCGGAAGTATTTTTCGAAGCAATCAACTTAACATTTGGAGGACTCGTCATGTCGGATAATAAAAAACTAGTTTATTTCCTCTGTACAGGAAACTCTTGCCGCAGCCAAATGGCGGATGGCTGGTTGAAGGCACTCGGCAATGATCGCTACGAAGTACAAAGCGCCGGGTTGGAGGCACATGGGCTGAATCCGCGTGCCGTCCAGGTAATGAAGGAAGTCGGTGTCGATATTAGCGGCCATACATCGGATGTCATCGACCCGGAGATTTTGAATCGGGCTGACTATGTGATTACGCTATGCGGCCATGCAGACGAACATTGTCCGGTTATTTCCAATAAAAACGTAGTGAAATGGCATTGGGGCTTCGATGATCCAGCCAAGGCCACCGGTACCGAGGAAGAAATTATGAACCATTTTCGAGCGGTTCGGGATGCGATTAAGGCGCGTATGGAACGGTTTCTAACCGAAGGTCGTTAAAATTGCGGGAAAAAGCGTGCAGTGTTATGGCACGCTTTTTGGCTCCACTTCGAATCGGTTTCTGTATTGTTCTTTACGCGTTTCTATAAAACTCCGTAAGATTTCAATGTTTTCAACCGTTCGACAGTAATCCCTCCCCGCCATTCCAAAGCGGCTCCTAAACTAACTTCCTGCCATGACATAGGCCATCCTCCATCTTCCTGTTGCTGCTCCACGAGATGGGATAAATGCTGTTTGAATTCTTCTTCCGAAATAAACTTGGCAGCGTAACATTCTCGTGAAGAAGCCCAATCTAGAACTTTATGTACATATCCTTTAGCCGCTGGATTTCGTTCAATGGTATCCTGTCTGCTCAACCATTTATCTACTTTAGTGGCCAGAATCGCCTCTGCTCTTTGTCGGTCCGGTGCATGCTCTAAAAAAGAAATCCACTGTACGCCATCGTGATAGCCTGATGGCTCCTCACGGTCAACATAATCCCAGAGATATTGCAGCGTTTGCTGAAACCATTCTTCTTCATAAAAGTCAGTGACTTCATTTTGTTTAAGGAGAAGCCCCATAATTTGTCCTGTTGGGTTAATATTTGCTAGTGGATCTGATTTTACCGTCCACCAAGGAGCATGAGGATATTCATTAAGTTCTCGTAAAGCGATAGGGAATCCACCGGTTGAAACGGTAATTTTCTTTAAATAGCAGACAATTCCTCTGATGATGTCCCTATCAAAGCAGCCCATCTCATCCATAACCAAGAGGGCGACTTCCGTTGCAACGGGTTGACTATGCGGACAGCGGATGTCGGGTTCGAGTGCGTTTCCAAATCCTCCGTCATGATTTTGATAAGCCTGAAGTGCGGAGATTACGGCTTCTTTACTACCGCCTTCAAAAAAGTACTCAAAGCGCCTCCTGTCTAACAGTCTGCCATGGTTATAAATAAATGATTTTGCCCTTTCCACTATTGTTTGATTCATATTATTCACCTCGTTATAATTTCTCTTTCATTATGTATCCGCTATATTTATGATTTGTATTGATTACATAATCGTTCAGCCATTCTATAAATCTCTTTACGTAATGTTTCCGGTTCAGTCACTTCAGCGTCTGATCCTAGTGAAAAGAAAAAACGTACCGCCCAAGACCATTCTGTCGCTGGACATTGAAAGTCTGCCTCCCACTCCTCATTGGAAAGAGCGTGAACACATTCCCCGATATGGATATCCTGTTCAACTTGAAGCATGCCCCTATATGTAAGCTTTGCCTTAACCCTAAATGAGCTTGACACTTTATTTGAATTGCTCTGATCCTTATGGGAGAGGTGATTCTCTCTTTCATACTCCGGGCGTTCAATGACTTCTATCTTATCCATACGATCCACCCGAAATAATCGCTCTTCTTCATGAGTAGGTGAATAGGCTTCGCAGTACCAAAAACCATGAGATGTGTATATTCTTTTCGGTAATATACACAGCCAGCGTTGATGCCTCTGAGATCTATAAAATACTTTCAGCCATCTGGATTCCGAGGTATAATCTATCAACGCAGACAGTTGAGGGGCTTTATAATTTCGCTTTGGCACTTCAACTTCCGTTCGTTCAAGAATCGGTTCGATTTGTTTTAAGATATTTTCGGGCAGGCTGTTTTTAATTTTATCGATAACAGTCCATCGTTCTTTATTAAACGGTGTATCGGTCATTTTGGTCATCGCCTGAAGAGACACCAATATAGTGAGTGCTTCTTGGGAAGTAAACTGAAAAGGGGATAATTGGTACCCCTCCATTAATTGAAAGCCGCCTGTTGGACCGGTCATGGAGACAAGAGGAACTCCCATTTCCGAAAGGGATTGCATATCGCGAAGAATCGTCCTCTTGGAAACTTCAAATTTATCGGCTAATGACCGTGCCGTTTCCGCCCGTTGCTGTAAAGCCATGAGGATAGCCATCAGCCTATCCATTCTCTTCACAAACGCTTCCCCCTCTGAACAACTGGTTAACACATTATACCATTTTATTAGTGACACCTAGTATGTCACCAATTCTAGGCTATAAAATAAAATCATTGACTTACGACCACTCTCCAGGCCGCTATATAAAAATAAAAGAACCCTCACGAGTGGAGAGTTCTATTTGTTTCCCGCAGGGAAGTTATTTGCCCGGTATCGAAATCTATCGAATAATTCCGTCATTGTCATCAAAATCTACTTCAAAACTGCAGGTCTTTTTGGGAAAAAGCCGCGCGTTGCCTTATTCTAAAGCGATTGTGCAGGTCTTTGGAGCGATTTTTGCGAAATGGCCCCATTTTGGCAAAAAGAACTGCACATTTGAGCTTCTTTCGCCTTATTTTTGAAAAAGGCGGGATTTTAATGCACTTTTGCTCGTCTTTGCGATATCCTTACCGGCCTGATGCAATATGATCCGCTTCTGCCAAATGCCCATTGAACCATTTGATCGCATCTTCTTCATATTCCCTCCAGTCCATCCACACCAGCAGCTCGTCATTCAAAATGATAGAGTGGAGTCAATGAGGTTCTATTTCACGTGCGGAAATATGAGCGATAGGGTCAATCCCGAACCAGGCTCTGATTTTGCATCCAACTGAATAGCTAAATCATAAGCCATTTTGCTCACCAAGAAGAGCCCCATACCTGTTGCTTCTCTTGTATAAGTACCTCTCCTTCCAGTAAAGCCCTTATCAAAAATAAAGGGTAAATCTTCCCCGGATACACCGGGTCCATTGTCACTAATATTTAGTATGGTGTGATCACTCTCTTTGTCATAAGCCGTTTCAAATGTCAGAATGGGATGGACCTGGTTCTGTGCCGCGTGTTTCGTACTATTCGCGATGATTTGTGCTAATATAAAAGCCAATCCTTTGCGGTCGGAAATCACTTCCCTTTCTTCACCTATGAACTGTATTTGAAAGCCGGATTCGTCCAGTATCGTTCGATGGTCTTCCATTGTCTGTTTACAAAATGCGAGTAATGGTATGGATTCAAACATATAATCTTTATGAGCGGCCTCAAGCCTGGCAAAATACAAGATTCGCTCTACGTCTCCGAGCATTTGATCTCTAACATGAAGCATACGCCGTCTTACAAGGGGAGACATTTCGTCACTGCGGTTATCTAATACCAATGTCATCAAAGACAGAGGCTTTTTAATTTCGTGAACCCAGCCTTCGATATAGTTTTCATAATCGGCCAACTCCATCACTTGTTCGTTGAGTTCCGTCTGATAGGATCTTAAGACGCTACCCATTCTGCGGATAAACGGATGATGTGTCTTTGGAGATACCCGGCATAATATGTCTTCGTTCGTCTCGTTCGGTTCTAACAAAAAATCTTGAAGGGCAGCTTCGATTATTTTTTGTTTTCTCATAATTACGAAGACAGGTAACGTTATCATTGCCAGCGTAAAAACTATCATCAGGCCCACTAACACCTTGAACGTTTCAGGGTAAGCCAACCAGGCGAAAAAAATAAACAGGAGATTTGTCACTATTAAAATAAGAAACCATAGCTTATAAGCATGAAAACAATTATAAATTTCCTTTATCCATCTCATGGTTTCACCTACCCCCTAAGCCGATACCCCTGACCCCTTATCGTTTCAATTTGATTTTCCAGGTTTAATTGTCGAAGTGTTTTTCGTAAACGAGTGAGATTTACTTGAAGGGCATTTTCGTCTATATATTGGTCTGTTCCCCATAAAAGCTCACTCAGTGTTGACTTGGTTACAATCTCAGGCCTATGCTGCGCTAAAGCCAATAAAATTTTCCCTTCATTAGCTGATAATAATAACGATTGTGAGCCCTTATACAAAGTAAAGGTATTGGGGTCCAGCCAAAAACCGCCCCCGTCTATCCAGCCTGGTTGGCTTTCAAATCTTCTTAGCAGGTTCTGAATGCGCGCTAATAATCGATCGCGATTGCATGGCTTTGTGAGATAATCATCTGCACCTAAATGAAGACCATGTAATTCATCCTGCAGCTTATCCCTAGAAGTAAGAATCAATATGGGACCAATCCCCCTTGATTTTAGACTTCGGCATATGTCAAATCCGGATTGTTCCGGCAAATTGATGTCTAATAAGACCAAGTCTGGTGCCAAAGCGGCTATTTGTTGAGCTGTATCATGAAAATCCGTAATGGCTGCCACTTCGTAACCGGCTTTTTGCAATATGTCTATTAACTCTTCTCTCATCCATGAATCATCTTCAACAATGATAATCCTCGCCACTTCGGCACCTCCTTCGATGGGATAATAAACGGTTCCTTAATCTATATTTGGCTTCCAGCGTAATTTATCGATCTCGTGATCTGCCGTACGGGCAACGGTTACTCCATAAATGGCCAAAATTACGATGACAATACAGGCAAAGATAAAGGCGATCGGATACATCAGCGCGTTGTCCTCGATGCGAATCATAACAAAAGAAATCATAGCCCTTATCCCGACCGCTCCACTGACGCAGGCTAGAGATATTGGTAAGAGAAAGGTCAACAACACCTGTCTATGCATTGATTTTTTCATTTGATGACGTTTGGCGCCCAACATGGAAAGCGTTACATAGCGCCCGGCTGTCTGCTTCATCTGTGTCAGAAATTGTAAAGCCAACACCGTACAAGCAATAATCAAAAATAAGAATCCCATATATAATGTCGTATAACTACCGGCTACTACATAGAAAAGTTTCCGTCCAAAGTTTTGTAAATAACTTTCAAAGTCGAAGCCAGAAGCTTTTAATAAATCTCTAGCCTCCATCATTGGAATCATTAAACCTTGTTCGTCTTGCAGCTTTGGCGGGATGCGGAAATTCCAATAGGACACATAGGTTTCCGTATTTATTAGTCGTTCAAACATAGGATCGGGCACGATAAATGCTGAAAGAATCTGTATAGAACGGTCTGCGACTAATCCTCTCATTGGAGTGGATGGGCGGATAAAGATTGCCTGATCGTTAATGCTCAGCAAACTTTCCCCTTCCATTGCAGCCTTTTTCAGAATATGATCCAGTACGGGCATGCTTCCGAGATCATCCATAGGCACAAAATCCGGATTAAAGTATAAAGCAATTTCATCTGAATGCAGATTCAGAGGTCTCTCGCCTATAGCTTCTAAAAGTCCATTATAGGATGTTTCAGGAATGAGGTAAGGCTTCGCTGCATCAATCTCTAGCACCCCAAGCAGATTAAGTGCTTCAGGGTTTTCCGAGCTGATACTGTAGCCCTGCATTTCTCCCGATAAAAATCGCTCTTTATAGCTGCTTGGCAGAGCCATGATGATTTGCTCCCTTAATTTGGACCAATCAACTAAAGATAAAGGCGAGTCTTCTTCCCCATGTTCATAAAGGTATTTCATCCTTCCCATTTCCAAAAGATTTAGGTCCTCAACATAGGGTACCATTTTTTCTGAAGTAAGAAATTGCTCAACCTTTTGCCGATCCCCTTGAACCGTAAAATCATATAACGAGGAATCTCTATTATATAAATGACTTCCCGAACTTAAAATCGTTGAAGCGCCGTTGGCCAGCAAAATGATTGACAACGTAATTAGAATCGATGTTACGGCAACAGATGCAGATCGATTCGCTATGTTCTCTTGAAACTGCCTTAATGTAAAGGTGTGCAGCCCTTTAGTCGTTTTGCGCTTGGACAAGCTAGCCATTAAGCCTAGTAATTTGCCAAATCCCCTCATAAAAAGGATCGTTCCCAGGCTTCCAAGCGCCAAGGCCACAAACAGAAGCAGGCCTGCAAAGTCCATGAAATGATATAAAACAATCCAATAGGCTGCACCTAACATGACAGAACCTGCCATAATATGGATTACGTTGCCTTTAAAATGCCCCATATCTGTTTTCTTATCCATTTGCTCATAAAGCAATTGATGGACCTCTTGATTAAACAATCTTCCACCAAGAATGACGAGTGCTGTACACTGAATGAATAAAAAACCGATGATGGTAGAGAAAATCGCACTCACCGACAAGCTCATTTGATGCCCGATAATTCCCTGCCCGACTAATTTAGAAACCGTCAAGCTGATGATTTCCGCCACAAATGCGCCGATTAAAATGCCGCCAAGAAGTGCCAAAACAGAAGTAACGAATCCCTCTGCCAAAAGCTGAAGAACAAGGCGTTCCTTACGCATTCCTAACATGAGATAGAGCCCAAACTCTTTGCTTCGTCGATTCAATTGGTACCGGTTAGCGAATAAAATCAAGAAAAACAATAAAAATAAAGCAAATACATATACAAGTCGCATTTGAGCTAAAAGTTTATCAATCGCATCACTTTCAAACTCCCTTAAAAATAAAATAACATCTTGTCTTCCAAGTGAAAGAATGATATAAAACGAGGCGACTGCCGTTACAAGTGTTGCAAAGTAGATCAAATTTTCCTTGCGGCTGCGTTTGGCATTACGAAAAATCAATCTAGAGAACATTTGCGCTTCCTCCCCCAAGCTGGGCCAGCACCTGCAAGATTCTTTCATAAAATTTCTCGCGAGACTCCTCTTGTTTGCGGCGCAATTCATGAAAGATGACACCATCTTGAATAAACAGGATTCTGGAGCAAAAGCTTGCCGCATTCGGGTCGTGGCTAACCATTAAAATCGTTCTACCGCTGCTTCTATTCATACCGTCCAACTTATTCATTAAAGTTCTCGCGGAGCGTGTGTCCAATGCCCCTGTCGGTTCATCCGCCAGAACGATATCCGGATCGGAAATCAAACTGCGTGCGGCGGCTACTCTTTGCTTTTGTCCCCCGGACATTTGAGATGGAAATTTGTCAAGGATGTCGGTAATTTCCAAGAAACTTGCCAGCTCATCTAATTTCGCACGCGCTTTTGTCAGCTCCATCCCATGGATGGATACGGGTAATAATATATTTTCTTGACCCGTTAGATTATCCAGCAATTCAAAGTTTTGAAACAAATAGCCGATTCGACTGCCGCGGTATTCGGCTAAATCCTTACTATCAAAAGCGCTGATGTTTTTCCCGTTTAAAAGGACACGCCCGGATGTCGGTTTGATAATGGTCGCAATGCAGTTTAGCAATGTCGTTTTACCGGAGCCGCTGGGTCCCATGATTCCCAGAAATTCTCCCGGGAGAATGTCAAAACTGATCCCGTTTAACGCTTTTGTTATATTGTTTTTCCTTCCGTAGCTTTTCTGCAAGTCTTGAACCTCTAGCAATTTTTCTTGCCTGACCATGTATAACTCTCCTTTTTTGAATATCACTTTCCGGAATAATCATCGATCGATTTGAGCTATACATATTATAACCAGTATAAAAAGCTAAAAATACTTACAGATGGTGTAAGGAAAAATGAAGAAGATTGATAGACTAGCTGCAATGATAGAACATAGGTTTGGTGAGAGGACAGGAAGTGTTTTTAAATAGCAAAAAGAGCTTCAACCTGCCGCAATGAAGAGTTGAAGCTCTCTCTCAGTTTTCTCTTTACGCTTAGATTTTCATCAGACCGGCTGCATTGCCTGCATAAACCTTCCCATCCGCTCCAGTGCCTTCTCCAAATCGAAGAGCGAAGCCGCATATGAGCAGCGAATAAAGCCCTCTCCGCCTGATCCGAATACATGTCCCGGCACGACCGCCACCTTCGCTTCCTCCAGCAGCCGAAGAGCAAACTGCTCAGATGACATACCGGTAGAAGTAATCGAAGGGAAAGCATAGAAAGCCCCCTCAGGCTCGTGACAGGCCAATCCGATTGCATTCAAGCCACTGACAAACAGCTTGCGGCGTTCATTGTAGCTCGCCATCATTTCATCCTTGGCAGCCAAGCCACGACGCAACGCTTCGATCGCGGCAATCTGGGCAATGGTGGGAGCACACATGGCCGTGTACTGGTGGATTTTCAGCATGCCGCCGATCAGCTCACGAGGACCACAGGCATAGCCTACCCGCCAGCCTGTCATCGCAAACGCTTTGGAAAAACCGCTGATGACAATTGTACGCTCCTTCATGCCCGGCAACGAGGCGATACTGACATGCTTCTTCCCATACGTCAACTCGGCATAAACTTCATCCGAAATGACAATCAAATTATGTTGGATTACTAGTTCTGCAATCGGCAGCCAATCCTGCTCCGTCATAACGGTTCCGGTCGGATTACATGGGTAATTGATCATCAAAACCTTGGAATGAGGCGTAATGGCTGCTTGCAGCGCCTGCGGGGTCAGCTTGAACTGTTCTTCTGCCGCAGCAGCCACCTCCACAATTTTACCTCCGTGCAGATAAGCAATTGGTTCATAGGCAATATAGTTTGGCGCCGGAATCAGCACCTCGTCTCCCGGATCAATCACTGCCCGCAGTGACAGGTCCACGGCTTCACTGCTCCCCACCGTCACGATTATTTCCTGCTCAGGGTCATAAGAAAGCGCGAAGCTTCTGGATAAATAAGCGGAAATCTCCTCCCGCAGCTCCTTCAAGCCGGCATTTGAGGTATATTTCATCTGCCCATCACGCAATGCTTGAATACAAGCTTCACGTACCCTGTCCGGCGTAACGAAATCGGGCTCTCCGACCCCAAGGGCGATTGTGTCCCCGCCTGCTGCATTCAAATCGAAAAAAGCACGAATTCCCGAAGGCCGAATACCCCGTACACGCGAGGATAGAAACCGCCCTGCCCCCTCTTCTCGAAACATACTGCATCATCCCCCATTCCTGTTTCCGCTCATAATACGATCCGGCAGCTGCATGTAGGTTATACCCGCAGCGGCCGCACACTTATAAATCCTTATATTTTAAAAAATCTGCGCGCCTGTTCTCCGATGATTTGAATACCCCGTTCGATATTTTCATCCGTTACTCGTGAAAAACCAAGCCGCAATGTATTCGTCCCTTCGCCTTCTTGAATAAAAAACCTGTCACCCGGCGTAAAGATTACTCCCTGCTCTGTGCAAGCTTCCAGCAGCTGGCGTGTATCTACGCCTGCCGGGAAGGTGAGGAACAAATGCAGGCCCCCATCGCCAGTCAGCTGCGCCTCCGGGAGATGTGCTTCACAGCATGCTTTTGTCAGCTCATATTTGCGCTTATACTCTGTCCGAGCTTTTTTTACATATTTATCGAAATTTCCGTTAAGCAAATATTGATATAAAATCGACTGGTCGACTGTGGAGGTATGGATGGTGCGGGCACGCTTAATGCTTTCCAGAGCGTCGATCAGCGCCCGGTCTCCAAGCACCCAGCCTACTCGCAAGCCAGGAAACAGTACCTTGGAGAAGCTGCCGATGTAGATTACTCCGTTTCCTTGCCCCGCTGTCGCTATTAAGGGTGCAACATGCGCTCCCGAGTATCGCAGCTCCTCGTTGAAGCCATCCTCGATCACCGGAATCTCATAGCGCATCATTAATTTCATAACGGCCATGCGCTTCGCCGGCGACATGACGATGCCTGTAGGATTGTGGTAGGAAGGGGTCAAATAGGCCAGATCGAAGCGGTTTGTCTGTTTCTGCAATATCGCCTCGAGCAGCTCCACATTAATACCGTCACGCTCCATCGGAATACCGGTAATCTCAAATCCTTGCAGCCGCAAATTTTTGATCGCGGTATGATGGGTCGGGTTTTCACAAATTGCCGCTCCGCGGCGTGCGGAAGGGCGCAATGCCGATAGCACAATGTCAAAGCCCTCTGTGAAACCTCCTGTAATCAACAAATCCTTGCCGCTTATATCGACGCCCTTATTCTCCATATATCGCATCAAGTACTCGATCAGCGGCTTGTAGCCCTTGGCATAGCCGTAATTAAGCAGCACCTGACCTTCGATGGCCATCCGATCCAGGAAGGCCCGCCTTACATCTTTTAGATCAAACAGCTGCTCATCCGGAGCGATGCTTGTAAACGAGATGGTTCCTTTGTTGGCACGAATGCCCTGCTTCATCATATCCAGCTCTACAGCCGATACAGCATATTCGTTCATTCTTGCTTTCCAGTCAATCTGCCAGGCGGCAGAGCCGTCAGCTCCCCGATTATCTGCCGCCGACTGGTTTGCCATGGCGGCCACATAGCTGCCCTTGCCGGGAATTGCATACGTAAATCCGTCATCCTCCAGGCCTTCATAGGCAGCAATGATTGTATTGCGGCTCACCCGAAGCAGACCGCTCGCTTCTCGCGTGGAAGGCAGCTTCTGGTCCGCCTGAAGCGCCCCTTTTATAATTAAACGTTTGACGTATTCTTTGACTTGAATCGCTACCGGACGGTCGCCGACGATCTTGAAATCCTGGAACATCCTTCATCGCCCCCATTCATAATAATGGCATAGAAGAAGAGAGAAATAAAAGAACCACCGCACTGGATTTTTCATCCTTCGGTGGTTCTTTCGCGCCCCCTATACTCGGCCAGTTACTATTTCTTCTCGTAAAATTGACGATGGAGTTGGCGAACCTGCTCTGCGAGCTCGGGAACAGGGCCTTCCACCACGGTATCACGAATAACGTCTTGGATCGGAAGATTACGGACACGAGACGCGGCAACTCCCATTTCGTTCAGCCACTGGGCCAACTGCGCGGAAGAGCTTGCGTAAACGATCCGGCCTAATCCCACCCAGCCATGGGCAGCAGCACACATAGGACAATGTTCGCCCGAGGTATACACTGTCGCCTTGGCTCTTTCTTCCGGTGTCATGTTCCCCGCCGCCCAACGCGCCAGAGCAAATTCCGGGTGTTGGGTATGGTCGCCGCCGGCAACATGGTTATGATCTTCCATAAGCACGTCACCATCCGCCGAGACCAGGACAGAACCGAACGGCTCATCGCCGGCCTCCAGAGCAGCCTTTGCAAGTTCAATACAGCGCTGCAGATGCTTCAGATCCGTATCATTTATCATCATTGAACCCTCCTTGAATTTGGCAGTGAATTATCTTGCAGGGACCGTATTCAACGCCCCCTGCCCTTCTATACTGTTTATGCTAACACGAAAATCACTAAACAAAAAATATATAAAAAATTAGATTTACTTAGGTTTTACATATAAGCTCAATAGTTGCGCCGATAATCTCTTTCCCGTTAAATAAGAAAAGCTCCTGACGGAGCCCTATTTACACCACATTAACGCGTCATGAATGGAGCTGTAGGCCCCAGTACCGCCGGCATTGTTAATTAACACATCTACCCGCCCCAATTGGGCTAATACTTGATCCCGCAGCTTGTGAACCTCTTCTGCATTCGTTACATCCGCAGGAAACACCAGGGCTCGGCCACCCGACTGCTCAATGACTTGGGCCACTTCCGCCAATTTTTCTCTACGCCGGCCTACCAAGACAACTTCCGCTCCCTCAGCCGCCATTATTGTAGTGTCTCTTTGTAAACCACAGTTTCTTGCCCCAACTCTAGCGTCCCCGAAAAATCCGATTTTCTGCTATGATTTAAATCCGGTAGGCGAAAGCTATTGGTCCATGGCCCAAGTGAGCTTTATTTATTTCCGCCGCTTGGCGGGAACTCGTCAAAGTTCCGTTTGTCTGTCTCTCATTTTGATTAGTTGATAAGACCAAGCAGCTTATTGTCTATGAACTCGGAAGCCCATTCCTTAAATGAAAGCTCCTTGCTCCAAGTTACATTATTTATTGCGTAAGCACATCCCCAATCCAGCACTTTCCGATAAAGAATATGTATTATGAGCCGCTCCTTAAGAGCCACATTTGCATTAGTTAATTTCGCATATTCGGACAGAAGATGTCTGACGAATTCCTCTTCTCCTTTATCGAGATATAACACGGTTATCTTGGCCAAGTCGGCAATGGGGTCACCAAAATACGAGTTAGTAAAATCGATTATTCCGCATAAATTCCAGTCTTGTTCTACAGGTTGCAGTAAGATGTTTTCAGGTTTGAAATCCCCCATAACAAATGCCGCAGACTGCAATTCTTCGAAGGAATTCCTTGAACTCTCCAGCAATCCTTCCACCCAATCTTTGTCCGCTTGGCTAATGCCGGAGTATTTTTTAGCATCCTCCAACCAAAATCGGATTTCGTTGAAAAGCCAGTTTTGATAGGATCCTTGAAATGGACGCAGTGTGTTATGAATCGGGTCGAATTCGCCGAAAATATCGGATTTCCAGGCATGCATTTCCGCTAAGGCTCTTGCCAATACTCGTGCTATTCGTATCCTGTCGTTAAAAGTCATTGCCGCTTCTATCTTAGGGTCGTTAAAATGTACTCCGGGCAAACGAGGCATTATCGCATAGGGCCAGCCAAAGATGTCCTTCATCTCATCAAGGACGTAAGGAACGGGGACGGGAATGTCTGTTCTTGCCTTTAAATGATCTATGAAGAATTTTTCTTCAACAAACTGTCCTTCATAGATGGGATTGCCTTTGAGAACATAATCACCCGAGGTGGATGAAACGAAAATGGTTTGTTTCATAACTCCCTTCTCAGTCTGTTTAAAAGATATAAGTTCTCCCAGGTTATAGCGATCCAGCATTTTCTGCAATTGTTCCTTGGTCACCGAATCTATTTTCTTAGAAGAGAAAAGGATCTTGGCAGTCAATGAGATTACCTCCTGTCGTTAAAAAATAACGGCCCAATTGAGACTGGCGATTAATGGTATACAACCAAAGATCATGCGAAAATCATGCACGGTTTGGTTTTAACGGAACCCAGAGACCTTAATCGCTCCAAAAGGGCCTTTCGATCATTTTAACGGAACCAGATGACCTTATTCCCAAGAAATGCTCGCGAAAGTAGGAGAATTCCAAGCAATAAGCGCACCTGTTTCCGTTAGTCTAAAAAAACCGCCCTATTTTGACGAAATAGGGTCTCCCAGGTCCGTTACGTTTTCGCCTGTTGGACTTTTCACTAGTACAACATCCGGTTGAACGCCTTTCCCACAATGAATCGACAGCCTCCAATTGCTGCATAGATACAACAATTGGAGGCTGTCATACGTCGGCAGCCTGGCTAAACGAGCTTGGTGCCGGCCCGCTTCGCGAGCTCAAACAAGTCTGCGCCCTTAAGCGCACCCTCTACAAAGCTCGGCAGAAGCTGAGGCGTGCAGGCAAAGCACGGCGTGCCATCGCGCGAGAGCGACTTGGCTATCCCTTCATCATAGTAAGGCTCCCCGCCGTCGGATAAAGCGAGCAAACCCAGCGTCTTCACGCCGGATTCGCGCATTTCGCGCATACGCCGCACGAATGCGGCGCGATTGCCGCCTTCACACATATCCGATATAAGAATAAAGATTGTCTTGGCCGGCTCCTCAATAAACTGCTCGCAATAAGCGACCGATTTGTTGATATCGGTGCCGCCGCCGAGCTGGATGCCGAACAGCATATCTACGGGGTCGTTGGCACATTGCTCGGTCAAGTCGACGACCTCGGTGTCAAAGACAACCACTCGCGTGCGCAAGGCCGGAATGCTGGCAAAAATCGAGCCGACGACCGATGCCCAAATGACCGAGTCGGACATCGAGCCGCTTTGGTCAATATCCAGAATGACCGTCCATTCCTGGCTTCTGCGTGCCCGATCGAAGAAGTAGAACTTCTCCGGAATGAGCTTGCGCCGCTCCGGATCGTAATTGTGCAAATTGCGCCGGATCGTCCGTTTCCAGTCCATCCCGCTAACCGAGGGCAGCGGCGTATGCTGCCTGCGGTTCAGAGCGCCGGTCACTGCGCGGCGGATATCGCTTTCCAGCCGCTTCGCCAGCTCCTCCACCACCATTTGCACAAGCATGCGCGCCGTATCCTTCGTCTTCTCCGGAATTTTGCCTTTGAGCGACATCAAAGTTCCGACCATCTGAATATCCGGCTTCACCTTGCCGAGCACTTCCGGCTCAAAGAGCAGCTGCTTCAGCCCTTTGCGCTCGATCGCATCATTCTGGATGACCGAGACGACATCTTCGGGAAAGAAGGTCCGGATATCGCCAAGCCACTTCGCCAGCCGCGGAGCCGACTTGCCAAGCCCCGCCGAACGGGCTTCCGGGGTTCCTCCTTCATCGCCAGTATCGTCATACAAAGAGGCGAGTGCTTCATCCATCACCTGCTCCTCTTCGCTCAACCCGATCCCGCCGCCCTGGCTGTATTCCTCCAGCTGCTGCTCCGCCGATTGGCCGAGAAGCAGCCGCCAACGCGTCAATTGCTTCTGTCTCTGTTCGTTATTCATCGCTACAGATCTCCAAAATCAAAATCGTTCAATTCGTCGAGCATCTGCTCCTCTGCCTCCTTCAACTCGCCGGTCAGCACTTCTGCTGCAGCTTCGGCGTTCACGTTCCATAGTTCGCCCAGCATTTCGGCGACCATCGTCTTCTCTCTGCTGTTAAAGCTGCTGAAGGCTCGGCGGAGAAAGACGAGCGCACGACGGAATTCCTCATCGTCAAGCTCTGCGATATACTCATTCAACTGCTCCCAGAGACTCATCCGCGACAGCAGGCTGTAGCGGTTGCGCATCGACAGTCCCTCGAACCAGCCAGCGCCGAGATCGGCCGGTACGCCCGGCGACAAGCGCCGTGACACTTCCTCCGCACATTCGCCGGCCGACAATTCGCCGCGTTCCAGCAAAATGGCGCAAGCATAGCCCGACAAACGCGGATTGCGGTCATCGCGGCCCGCGAGATGATGAAGCTCCTTTACCCATAGCGCCTCATCGACGAGCTCATGATGCTCCTGCGCAATTTGATTCAGTTCATGGATCGCAGTGAGCAGTGCGCCGGAGGCTTCGTCGTTGCAGCCGCAGGCATCGACGAGAAAGAGGCACGCCCGCAGAAACAGCTGCTCCAGCAGGGGCAGGAGCGGCGCCGTATCCAGCTTGCGAATATCTCCATATCCGATGATGATGGCCAACTGATGCGCCGCACCGGCAATCTGGCCGACATCCTGGCTGTCGACGGCCAGCTTCTGCAGCGTTTCGCGAGCGGCTTCCATCTGGGACAGCATCGCACATTCGCATGCTACCCGAATAAGCGCCGAGGCTTCCGACACGGAAGTGCAGCTCTCGAGCTGCTGCTGCAGCCGGAAGGCCGCGGCAAGTTCAATCGTCTCTCCGAGCAGCGTCGACTCTACCACTTCGATTTCCACTTCCGGCGTCCACTGTAATACCCAGTGCTCCGCCCAAGTTGCGCTATCCTGTCCGCTTGCCTGCTTTCTTGCAAATGTAATGCCGAGAAGCTGCATCCGATGCAGCAGCACAGAACGGTGCAGGTCCAAATAAGCTGCCTCTTCCGACTTGACGCGGCGATTTTCCCGCAGATCGAGCGCCAGATCGGCGGCGACGGCCGACTTATATTTGTCCAGCTTCAGCAGTTTGAATTGGCGATTCAGATCGTCCTGAATCGGCGTCTGGCTTACCCCCTCGGCCAACTCGCCGATGGCCGTCCCTACATCGACTCTGGCCAGCGGCTCCGCGACAACAGACAGCTCGCCGTGCCCAAAGATGGACTGGGCCGCATCATGCAGATCCCGCAGCGTCGGCGCGCTGCCCCCATGAAGCGCGGCCAGCGACTGTGCCAGACGCACCGCTTCAATCACTTCGGCCGTCGAGCGATGCGTGCCTGATTGTCGCAGCCTGCCGGCAACCTGAGACAGATAGCGGTATGCCAAGTCCTGCGGCCGCCCTGCCTCCATCGCCTCCCACATCATCTCGAAATAGCGCGGCGCCCGGTTGCCGGCACCGTAGCCGGACATCGACGATAAGCGATAATACGAATAAGGCATTAAAGTCAGCTTCGTATTTCGTTTCGGCAGCAGGTCAAATTCAGCATCGGTCATCCCGGCAGGCAGCGTCGCCAATGCCGATGCATGATACGCCCCGCACACAACAACAATACGCTCCGGCGCATGTCCTGCCGCTATGGCAGCCTCAATCTGCGACAGCATATACAGCTCGCGCAAAGCGTTATAAGCGTATTCTTTACGGGCCGTTACCCACTCCTCTTCTTCCGTCCATTCACGCATTTGGGCGGATGAGGCCAATATCGCCTGCCGATAAGCATCGCGGCTCAAATTATGCTCATAATGCCGCTCCCAATACATTTCATAATCATACTCGCCCGCTAGCTTTGCAATCCGTTCATACAGCGAGCGGGAATGCAGGCGCTCCTCCTGCACTTCGCGCTCGCCATTGCCCTCATCACGCTCTACGATTCCTCCGCCCTCGTCGCTGACATCGCCTTCGCCACCCTCATTACCTTCATTGCCCTCATCGCTCTTCTTGTCCTCACCACGCTCATCGATCCTGCTTTGCCCTAAGTCCAACGCCAGCATGACAGAGGAGGGCAAATCAATGAAAGCACAATAAGCTCCCTGCTCCTCCGCCCATTTCATCGCCTGGTATTCCGGCGAATAGACCGCCAGCGGCCACATCGCGGTTCGTATGGGCAGATCGGCCGTGAAGGCGAGCAGCGCGACAGGCGGCTTGGTGGACTTGTTGACCAAGTGACGAATTTCCTGGGTGGCGTCGGAGGGCCCTTCAATTAACACTGCCGTCGGCTGGATTTCATGCAGAAATTGCTTGAGATGCTGAGCGCCGCCCGGCGACAGATGCCGTACCCCGAATATATGTACCGCTCTCTCCGTTCTCCCGCTCGAACTCACGGATTCATCTCCCTGCACGCCTGATAGAGCCCGCGCCATTCGGCTCCGCGTTTCTTCATCACATTGTCCAAATATTCCTTCCACACGACCTGATCCTTGTCGTCATCCTTGACGATCGCACCCTGCAGCCCCGCAGCCAAGTCTTCATCGGACAGCTCTCCGTTGCCGAAGCTCGCCGCCAGCGCCATGCTGTTCGTCAATAGTGAGATCGCCTCCGCTGTCGAGATGGCATTGCCCGGCGACTTCACTTTATTCTTCCGGTCGAGCGTCATGCCGCTGCGCAGCTCCCGGAAAATCGTCACGACTTTATGCAGTGCCTCATCGGCAGGCAGTGCCGCCTGCAAATCATAGGATGCCGCAATTTCCGCCACCCGCTTCTTGACAATCTCCACTTCGGTCTGCAAATCGGCCGGCGTCGGCAGCACGATCATATTGAAGCGGCGTTTAAGCGCGGCGGACATATCGTTAACTCCGCGGTCGCGCGTATTCGCCGTAGCAATAATCGCAAAGCCCTTCTGTGCGGACACCTCCATGCCGAGCTCGGCGACCGAAATCGTCTTCTCCGACAGAATCGAGATGAGCGCATCCTGCACCTCGGAAGCGCAGCGGGAAATTTCCTCGAAGCGGGCAATTCCGCCGACTTCCATCGCCCGCATAATCGGGCTCCGCACGAGCGCTTCCGGCGTAGGCCCATTGGCCAGCAGCATGGCATAGTTCCAGGAATAGCGCACCTGCTCCTCGCTCGTGCCGGCCGTTCCCTGCACCACCTTGCCGGAATCGCCATGAATCGCCGCAGCCAAGTTTTCCGACAGCCACGACTTAGCCGTCCCCGGCTCGCCGATCAGCAGCAGAGCCCGGTCGGTAACCAAGGTAGCGATCGCCATCTCTACCAGCCGGCGGTTGCCGATATATTTGGGCGTTATGACGGTATTCCCGGCTTTGCCGCCGCAAATGAAGGTGAGCACCGACTGCGGCGACATCCGCCAGCCTGCCGGTACCTTGCCTTGATCTGCCGCAATCAGTGCTTCCAGCTCCGCCGCATACAGCCGCTCGGCCGGCAGACGCATCAAATTTTGTTCAGCCTGCGCTTGTTTTCCCATTAGTGATTTCCTCCCGCTCCCATGGTAGATATCAAATATTCCATTTGCTTTTTCGCGCTATAGCGGAATTTCGGCAGGACAGCCTCCAGCCGTTCCCGGTAAGCCGCCGGCATTTGCAGCATCATTTCCCAGACATGACCGTCAATGCTGTACAGATCGTCGCGATTGCGCTCATCCTCCAGCGCAGTCATGATCAGCTCCGGCAGGTCCTCCGCTCCTATGCGCTTCAGGCCGAGCAGCAAATATCCGGCAAATCGGTTCCGCAGCTCCGGATTTTTGGCCAGCTTATAGCGCAAGAAGGTTTCCGCCTTGCTGTGACCAGGCGCGGCCAGCAAAGAGACGAGCTGCAGCTCATTGTTCTCGATGGCAAAATCCAGCCAGCGAATGTCCCAACGGCTGCGCAGCTCCTCCGCGTCAAGGCCGCGCAAGATATAGACCGGCACCTGATCGTCATCTCCGTCCCACGGCGCATCGATATATTCGTAATTGGCCTCCATGACTTGATCCTTGATGAAATCCATTAGCACGCGTACAAATTTTTTGCTGCGCTTGGCTTTAGTCGTTCCCTCCGGAGTCAGGGCAAACCGCTCATAGAACTGTGCAGGAGTTAGCGTTCGGAATGCACCTTGAAGAGCATATGTAATAAATGGATCATTTTGTCTTCCGATTTCATCCAGGAGCTCCACAGCCTCCGGAGTTCCATAATCGGCCAAATATTCCGCCGCCTTGTGTGCCATAGACAAGCATGGCGTCGATAAAAACATCGGCTCCCGCAGCATGCCGACATATATGTCATGCAGCTCTTCGCTTTGTCTATCCGCGAGCCCCTGTGACAAATACAGCAGCTGCTGCACGGCCTTTTCCTGCTTCTTCGCATCCTGCTCTGTCGCAATCAGCGCCTCAGTTCTCGCCCGCAGTTCCTCCGTAATCATATTCGCAAGCTCCTGCGACTGGTTTGCTGCAGCCGCTAAGGCTGCCAGCTCAGCATCCTTGCCCGTCAGTCCGGCAAAAATGCGGTTAACCGACGATTTCGTTTCCAACGCAGACAAAGCATGGAATGCCGCTTGGCGCACCGGTTTTTTCTTATCCTTGGTCCACTCGATCAACTGCTCTTCATATTGTTCTAGCCCGTGCAGCAGGGAAATCGCCGCGACCCGCACTTCATCCGATCCCTCTTGGGCCGCGCTGTACAGCAGCTCCTCGTTCCCATCGCGGTCAATACTGGCAATCACCTTCAGTCTGCGGGCATCCAGCTTGCCGCCGGCCGGATTAAACGACTCGAGCAGCAGCGGAATAATGTCCGCTCCGAACGAAGGCAGCACCGTGGTTTCCATATAATCGGCAAGCTCTGCATAAGGATCGCCCAAGCCGGCAATCGCCAGATCAATCATGCGCAGATCATGGAACAGCCCCTGCTCATAAGCTTCGGCAACGATCTCGTAACGTCCGCTGCCCGTTGTCGTCAGCGCCTCCTGAACCGCCGCCAGCTTCCGGTACGATGCCGAAGTCCGGAGCTTGGTCGGTTTGCTGGTTATGGGCTGCAGCTCTCCTGCAGGCGCCGTGACTCCTTGAGTGTACAAAATGGAGCCAAGCAGCGAGCCCAAATCCTGGAGCAGCTCGGCTGACGACCCCTCCTGCTTATCCGGCTCGATTAAAGCATGGATCATTTCGCCAAGCCGCTTGAATACCGGCGCCCTCTCTCCCAGCTTCTCAAATTGCGGCAGCATGCGTTTCAAGCGGTAATCGCCAGCCGCCAAATCGCTGCCGGCAATGTAGATTCGTCTTACTTCCTGGTGCAAATCTTGCAGCAATGCCGTACTCATATGCATTGTCCTCCTTTATTGCCGGCCGATTAATAAAGCAGCCGCGTAATACGTGATTGACCAATAACCGAAAGCGGCTGTGCCAGCAATTGCCCGCTGTCCAGACCATGATGAAACATGACCAGCATTGCCGAATTCACCAGCAGCTCCGGTTCCAGATACGGCAGCAGGTGAGTCGTCCGCTGAGCATTGCCGGGTGCATCGCCCAGCGTCAAATATTGCCCGTGCTCGTCCGCGATCGCATAGGTGCCATCCGCCGTTTGAGCAGCGGCAGCAACATGCATTAGCAGCACCGGGCGTTTGTCCGCGAGCGGATTCTTCAGCTGGTTCTTGACCAGCTTCACCGTATCGGCATAGGAGCGGCGGGCGCAGGCCGCAATGGCAGCATAATCTGCGTCCTGCAGCGGTCGGCTGCTGAGCGACTCCCAGCGCACCCGGCGATTCAAATCTCCGGGGTAGCGGTACAGCTCCTTGACTTTGGCCACTTCAAAGAAGCTGTCCTCCTCGCGGATATGTTTGGCCGCCTTGTAAGGGCGGTAATGCAATGTTTTATGTATATCGCCGGCACCCAAATCCAGCCAATAGCCCAAATCGACAAATTCCTGGCGCGCAGCATCGTCGTAGGATTGGAAGGAAAGCTGCACCAAATCGGCATTTTCGCTGACCAGCCCGCATTCCTTCAATTCGCTCAACTGCCACGCATGACCCAGCCATTCCTCGATCGTCGTTTCATGGTCGGGCTTCATATCCGGCGTCTCCAGTCGGGCGGTCAAGGTCGCTCTGCCTTTTTTGATCAATGCGTGCAGCACCGTCAACTGCTCCATCGCCTCTGTATAGACCGCCTCGCGGTCGTCTCCCGCTTCAGCCAGCAATTGCGCAAAACGGCGCAGCGCGGTCTGTGCTCCCGGCAAATAATAATTGCCCAATTGCTTGACGTGGCCGTCGATCACCTTAACCGACTTCTTATCGATGGTGCCGAGGCCGCTGCGTACGAGGGATTCGACAACCTTATCCAACAAATCCAGCCCTTCCAGCTGGGCGGCAATTTTCTTCTTCAATGCGGATTTATTGACCTTCTTCGGTTTCGCATCCGCCCCTTCAACAGCTTTCTGCGCCTTCTGCTCCTCCCGCTTCTCCGCCTTCTCCCGCTTGGATAAAATATCTTCGGGGATTGGCGCTATTTCGAAAGTCTCATTGCCCGCATAGGCGTATAGTAGGCCCAATCCGTGCTTGCACGGAAACTGCCGGCTCGGGCATGAGCAGCGCAATACCGGTTTATCCGGGTCTATGAAATCGGCGGAGCATTGATAATTGGAGCTGCCGCTGCCTTTGCATTCTCCAAACAGCAGCGTCCCGTCCTCCGATTTGAATAATTGGACAAAGCTGCGTTTCTTCACCAGCCCGCGCCCGTTTTTCACCGCCGAATCATTCGGAGCCAATGCATCTATGTATGACCCTGTCAGTGTAATCAATGTTTTTGTCTCCCTCCTGGCATCTCCTGGTTTTTATCTCCATTACCATCTTATCACGCCATAATATGTCAGCTCTCCCGGCCAAAAGTCCTATTTCCCGAACGAAAAGCGAACATATATTGAACAAACTATCCATTGACTGCAGCTTTGGATCCGATAGAAAGTCAAAGCAGCTCCAGGGAATGGAACTGCTTTAACTAATGGTCAACCTATCTCTATAGACTTGTTTATTGGCCAGGGTACAAGGGATAGTTACCCCTCTTGATCTTCTTCCATCGATAATGGATACTAAAAAAAGCTCCTAACGGAGCCATTTCGAAGATGAATAACCCGGTATTAGAGGAAGCTTTTTATGTCAATAGGAATCTATATCTTCATCGTATTAACGCTGTAAAGAACTTAAAGATTCCTATGTGGTTATAATAACCTTCGGGCTTAAACGTATTTTTGTAAAGATTTCTCAAACATGATCATTTTATTCCGCGCTCCAGCGGAAAAACCGTGAGGACAAAATGATAGATATAATGGCGACACCTACTAGAACCGCAACATCCACCCCATTCTCCCAAATCGGTGTGAAATTCCATGTTTGCCTTATTAAATCAATGACGTAGTAAAGCGGTAGGATGTGGGCGATAACACGTAATAGGTTTGGCATCCATTCAATCGGAAAGGTGGCTCCTGATAGAAAAATCATCAAATTCAAGGCAAGTGAGCTGACGGCCGAGGCCGTCCGAACGTTTTTGGCAATGGAATTGATCAACAGTCCGAACGGGAAGAAGGCAACCAGGCTTAATAGGATGGCCAATAAGGTACTTCCCAAATATTTCGGTACATGTAAATTGACTGGACAGTGAAAAGTTCTTGTCGAAAAATTCATGGGAATAAAGGTTAAAGGTGCATACAGGAAA